>NZ_FODY01000027.1 GCF_900110485.1 Propionispora vibrioides
ATCGGTCATTGACGAGGCTGCCTCATAGCAAAGGGCGGCTTCCCGACAGCGTCGTTGTACTTCTCCGACGGTGGATCTTGCGCAGCCAACGCTTGCTGCTATTTCGCGCTGACGGTGACCTTTTTCAGTTAGTCGAAGGATTTCTAGTATTCTCACTGGTTCCTCACACCTCATAAATTTCTCCCCTAGCAATGGTCTTTTAGACCATTGTAGAGGGTTTCTTCACGAGGTGGCACCAGTTATTTGGCCGAATGTGCTCGGATTGGTTGGCCGAATAGCTCCGGATTCACTGGCCGAATGTGGCCGGAATCGTTGGTCGAATCACACCGGAATATGCAAAGTGTATTGTATTCGTAATTTTTATGATTAATATAGCTAGTTTTTGCTTCGCATCAGTTGATGAATTCAGTAATCCTTTTAATGATGTTCCGAAAAATCATTGGGCATATGATTCAATTAATAAGCTAATGAAAGATGGGATTGTTGATGGCGAGAATGGCAAATTTAATGGAGATAAAACGATAACTCGCTATGAAATGGCTCAAATTGTGGCTAAAGCAATGACTAAATATGATAAAGCTGATAGTGAAGCAAAGGCCGAAATTAACAGACTGGAGATTGAATTCGCTGGCGAGTTGAAGGATTTAGGAGTACGTCTGAGCGCGGTTGAAAATCAAGTGAGTAATGCCGTACAGATTCATGGAGTGATTAAGAATTATTATGATGATGTACGCGGAAATAGCGGCCCGACCCAAACTAATTTAAAGCAAGATGCCCGCATGTATTTTTCTGGGAAAATTGATGATAATTGGTCATGGGAAGAAGATATAGTATATACTCCTAATCGAAGTTTACCTGGCCCTTTTTTGGACTTCCGCTCTAATTCTAATTCTGGCACTCCGGCAGGTATATCTTCCAACGGTTGTAATATAACTGGAAATCACCTGTTCGGTAATGATTCAAAAGTTGTCTTGGGTTATCAATGGGTTGGACCGATAAATGATAACTGGGTATATAGCATTGGAATGAAAGGGGTAAGGGTAGATTCTAAAATTGGTGCCGTTAATGTAACTGGTGCAGTTGGACAATTTGATGTTCTTTTAGGTAGTGGCGATAGCCGTTACACCACAAGTGATAAAAACTTAGGGCAGGTATATGCTGTCAACGGAAATATTGGTAATACCAGCCTCGGAGCTGCTTACTGGAAGGTTAATGATCAAACTAATCAAATTGATTGGAAAATAACCGAATGGCAAATTAAGCAACCTCTTTCCAATAACGTCTTATTGGATGTGAACGCTGGAAAATCTAATGCAGCCAGTGAAGAGAAGTTTTATGTTGCAAAACTGAGCTATGGCAATGTTAATCCCTATGTTGCAGGCAAGAAAGGTTCTTTAGGATTTTATGTTGATTATCATTCCATTGGTATCAATTCGATATTGGGACCTGATGAAAGTAGTGCATCAGCACTTTATACAGATGCGGTGTCAGGCTCTTCTGGTTCTGGTTTAAAAGGCTTTAGGCTTGGCTGCGAATATGTACCATTAAAAAATGTTTCTTTGACAAGTTATGTAATGCCTAAAAACACGTCAATAAGTAATAGTGATTTAAAGACAACTGTTTTCCGTACTATGTTATTTATCCTGTATTAAGTCAATTAGCAGTCTTAACACAGCCTTCATCGACAGCGTAAGAACTATGGAATTTGATTTAAGGTCCAGGATTTGAGCAAAAATTGCGTTGCACAGAAGTGTTGAAAAGCCGCTAAATTTGTTGATTTAGCGGCTTTTCCCCTGTTTTACTACTATAGAGAGAAAGATAATAAGTAAGCGCCCAATAACAGGACAGATAGAAAAAAGCAAAATCTGTTATAGATGTAACTTTATAACGAGCTATTCAAAGCAGTTGATTTTATTTGCCTCAGAAGATTTAGAAGTGACGAAATCCATGCTTTTTAGAACATAAAAATATAAGGAGGCCTATTGTGAAAAAGATTTTAGAATTTTTAACAGGAACCATTCGAGCAAAACTTATTAGCACTCTTCTCTTAGTTTTTTTAGTGGCTCTAAGCGCGATGGGCGGGCTGAATTACTGGAAGGCAAGAGAAATTATAACGGAATATGTTACTGCGGATATGTTGCAATTGGCGATTAATTCAGCAGTATCAACCGGAGATTGGGTTGATGCTCATAAAATGGAAATGGAGATGGTTGCTTCCAACCCATCGCTTATACAAGCAGAAAATAAAATTCCATATCTTGCTGCAGCAAAAAACACAAACAAAGAGTATGAGTCAGTAGTATTTGTCGATAGCCAAGGAAATTCCATCAGTGATAGCGGTGTAAAAGTAAAGGCGGATGCTTCTTTTTTAAAAGCAATAATGGGAGGTCAAGTTTTTATATCGGATCCAGTAATTTCAAAAGTAACCGGTCGTTTAATCATAGTCATTTCAGTTCCGGTGAAGCAAGGCGAACAAGTTGTGGGGGCAGTGTTTGGTGCTATTAATATGGACGATCTTGAAAAGAAAATTCTGGGCATAAAGGTTGGAAAAACAGGGTATTCTTTTCTTATTCAAAAGGATGGTCTAACCATGATTCATCCTGATAAAAACGTTGCAATGAAAGAAAACTCGTTGACAGATACGAATGCTAATCCTGAGCGTAAAGAAAATGCGGCACGCATGGTAACAGGAGAAACAGGGACTATGCAGTTGAAGATAAGTGGAATTGACAGATATTTTGCTTTTGCCTCTGTACCAGGCACAAGTTGGTCGTTAGGGCTTACCGTGCCTGTGGAAGAAGTATCTAGCACTATCTCAATTTTGACGATTATTGCGGTTGCCGTTATGGTTATGGTTCTATTTATTGTCGGTGCTATTATTTATCAGTTTAGTGGTCGTATTGCGAACCCCATAAATACATTGGAATCTGCTGCTAGAAGGATTGCCAGCGGTGATATTTCAAAGGTCCAGTTGGCTATAAATTCAGATGATGAACTTGGGCGATTAGGACGAAGTTTTGAAGAAATGAGTGGAAATTTACGTGTTTTGGTAAAAGAAACTGTTAAAGTTAGCGAGCTATTGGCTGCTTCATCCGAGGAACTTGCTGCAAGTGCCGAACACTCTTCTCAAGCAGCAAGACAGATTGCCGAATCGATAATAAATGTTGCCGCTGATGCCGCTGAGCAGACAACGGCTGCTGGTGAAGCTGCTTTGGTGGTTGAACAGATGTCTGCAACAGTTCAGCAAGTATCAGTCCAGGCTAGTGAAGTAGCGGACCGGTCGTTTCAGGCATCTAATAAAGCTAAAGCCGGTGGAGAAGCTATTGAAAAAGTTGCCGAACAGATGCATTCTATTTCGACATCATCCCAACTAGTAGCTGGCGCTATTTCTAAACTAAATGAACAATCCTTAAAAATAGGGCAGATCGTCGGTGCTATTTCTGGTATAGCTGGTCAAACAAATCTACTCGCTTTGAATGCAGCTATTGAAGCTGCCCGTGCCGGCCAACAGGGGAAAGGATTTGCTGTAGTGGCTGAGGAAGTAAGAAAGCTAGCAGAAGAATCACAAGATGCCGCTAAACAAATCGCTGAGATTATTGGTGAAATAAAGGTTGATACGAATAAAGCGGTTTCAGCAATAGGTATCAGTATACAGGAAGTACAAAATGGTACTCGGTTAGTTAATAATGCGGGACAGATATTTAGAGAAATTATGAATTTAGTAACTGATGTTGCAACTCAAGTGGATACCATTTCAACAACCATAGAACAAATGGCTGTTGGCAGTCAGAAGATAGTAAGTTCAACAGAAAAAATTGATCTACTCAGTAACAAATCAGCTGGTGAGTCTGAGCAGGTTTCGGCGGTAGCAGAAGAACAGTTGGCATCTACGGAAGAGATTCGTTCGTCCAGTGAGGCGCTGTCTCAATTAGCACAGAGCCTTCAGGCAGCAGTAACAAAGTTTAAGATATAAGGACTTTTTCTTCTGGATAAAGTTCACCTCACCGAAACTTGGAAATTATTAAGACCCGCGAATTTTCGCAGGTCTTTTGCTTTATACAGGGACAAGTAACTCTGACAAACTGACTTTTATTATATTTGGGTAAATGGGTAACCGTAATCATTCACAAGAGAGTCGACTCGACTTGTGGAGAGGAGATTTGGAGTGGGCAAGATGCTCTTTGATTTATTGAACACGAATTTTAGTGAGAAAAAAGTGATACAGCAAATGTGAATTATTTCATTGTTAGGAGATAAAAGGGAATAATTTATTCCTCCAGTAGGTATATTAAACTTTAGTAAAGGTGAATAGAGCTTATGTTTAATTAGATGCTGATAGTATTACATAGTAAGGAGATAAATCGTGAACAAAGAAAATACAATGAGTAATTCGGGAAAACTTACAAAAGAACAGGACTCAACTCTCCAGGGAAGCTTACAAGTGGCTGTTGGTGGTGAGATACACCAAATCGCCGGTGGAGAACATCAGGCGCTTACTACTAACCAGGGCGTTGCGCTTTCCGATAATCAAAACTCGCTCAGAGCCAACCCAAGCGGTCCTACGCTTGGGGAGGATTTTATCCTTAGAGAAAAAATTACCCATTTCGATCACGAGCGTATTCCGGAACGTGTCGTTCACGCGCGGGGTACGGGCGCGCATGGTTTCTTTGAGTTGACTACTTCCCTGAAGCAATACACCACCGCCAGGATTCTCACCGAGGTAGGTGAGAAGACACCCGTGTTTACTCGTTTCTCTACCGTCGCAGGCGGTGCAGGTTCGGTAGATACTCCTCGTGACGTACGAGGTTTTGCTGTCAAGTTTTATACTAAGGAAGGCAACTGGGACCTGGTCGGCAACAACATTCCGGTTTTCTTCATTCAGGATGCCATTAAATTCCCCGATCTCATTCATGCTGTAAAAATGGAACCAGATCGCGGCTTTCCGCAATCGGCAACCGCCCACGACACATTCTGGGATTTTATTTCACTCACGCCTGAATCTATGCATATGGTAATGTGGATCATGTCTGATCGCACAATACCGCGTTCTCTACGAATGATCGAAGGGTTTGGTGTGCATAGCTTCCGGCTGGTTAATGATTCAGGCGAATCGACTTTCGTCAAATTCCACTGGCGTCCCAAACTAGGTTTGCAGTCTACCATTTGGGATGAGACAGTCAAGATTTCCGGTGCGGATCAAGACTTCCACCGGCGCGATATGTTCGATGCCATCACGTCAGGGAATTTTCCTGAGTGGGAATTTGCGGTTCAGCTTTTCACGCAGGAGGAAGCAGATACATTCCCGTTCGATCATCTGGATCCGACTAAGCTGATTCCCGAAGAATTGGTGCCTTTGAAAGTGATTGGACGCATGGTGCTGGATCGTTGGCCGAACAATTTTTTCGCGGAGACAGAACAGATTGCTTTCTGTCCCTCTCATCTCGTACCAGGTATTGATTTCTCCAATGATCCACTATTGCAGGGCCGTTTATTTTCCTATCATGATACACAGCTTTCGCGTTTAGGCACGCCTAATTTTCACCAGATTCCGATAAACGCTCCCAAGTGTCCGTTCTCCAATCAACAACGTGATGGACACATGCAGATGGCGCAACAGGCGGGCCGTGTTGCCTATGAGCCCAATTCCCTGTCTGGTGAATCGCCACGCGAAACACCGACCAACGGTTTCCATAGTGCTGCGGTAACGGAAACAGGCGTGAAAGGCCGCGTCCGTGCTGCAAGCTTTGCTGATCACTACAGTCAAGCGCGGTTATTCTATATCAGCCAAACAGCGTATGAGCAAGCGCATATCGCTTCAGCTTTAGTGTTTGAGCTTTCCAAGGTTGAACATGTTCACGTGCGTGAAGCGATAGTCGGTCATTTGCGACATATTGATGAAGCCCTTGCCCAAAGGGTCGCAGCAGGCCTTGGGTTCGGCAAAATTCCTAATGCGCCGGTGCCCGCAAGGCCCGTGCAGGAGATGCAGCCCTCACCCGCATTGCAGATCATCGGCAAGATGAAAGACACACTCATGGGCCGCACGCTTGGTATTTTGATTACAAATGGTTCAGACGGCGCTGTAATCGATCAGCTTAAAAGGGCGGCAACGAGTGCGGGTGCCACTGTGAAGATTGTCTCTCCCAAAGTGGGAGACGTGAAGCTTGCTTCTGGTCTGATGTTGAGTGCTGACGGACAACTGGCCGGGTGCCCTTCTGTATTATTTGATGCAGTCGCTGTACTTCTCTCTGATGAAGGCGCAAAGGCACTGTCGGTGGAAAGCGCTGCAATCGATTTTGTGCGCGATGCTTTCGGTCATCTTAAAGCAATTGCCGTCGATAAAGGTGGACAGGCACTTTTGAAAATAGCCAATGTGGGACAAGATGCAGGCGTTGTGGATGCTAATGACCAAGCAGCATTTATTGCTGTGGCAAAGACCCGCCAATGGAACCGGGAAAAATCCATTCGGACATTGGCATAAATAGAAAGTCGTAATACTGATCTTAAGTCAAACTAATTGTCGAGAGTATTATCTTCTTATATGCTGGTTATATATTAAATAAGTAGGCAGATTTGCAAGGTCACGGATCGCCTCTGGCAATTAAATCACCGAATGATTAAGAACCTGCTATTTTGTGGGTTCTTTGTTTTTATGTAATGGTCCTCACCTCTACCAAGCAAATCTCTATTTTTTATTTTTGCGATAGAGTAACTTCAAGAGTTTGCATAAGATGAAAGTAGATATAGTATATACGCTATGAGCAGAATTAAGCATACTGTCCTTTTTCTTAGACCTGGGATAACGTGTATCTAAAGTTTCTTTCGTCTACTGGACAAAGCTTCAATGTGTGTGTATAGTATACATTGATTGTATTTTGCCCTTTTACACAGGAAAAGTAGTCAAGCAGTATACCCGAGTATGTAGACGCTTTAGCGGACAGCAATATAACAATATGAGGAGGTTTTAATACATTGAGTATTAATGCAAAACCATACTGTGCAGACCTTTATCAGCGGGTTATAAAGCGAAATGCCAACGAACCTGAGTTTCATCAGGCTGTTAAGGAGGTTCTGGAGTCTTTGATTCCGGTGCTGGAAAAACACCCGGACTATATTGAGCTGGGTATTATGGAAAGCATCGTGGAACCGGAACGTCAGATTATTTTCAGAGTTCCCTGGGTGGATGATGCCGGAAGCGTACACGTGAACCGCGGCTTCCGGGTCCAGTTCAACAGTGCCATCGGCCCCTATAAGGGCGGCCTGCGCTTTCATCCTTCCGTATATATAGGTATTATCAAATTTTTAGGTTTTGAACAGGTTTTTAAGAACTCCTTAACCGGTCTGCCCATTGGCGGTGCTAAAGGCGGTGCTGATTTTGATCCCAAGGGCAAATCCGATATGGAAATCATGCGATTCTGCCAAAGCTTTATGACTGAGCTGTACCGTCATATCGGCCATGATATGGATGTACCGGCCGGCGACATCGGGGTAGGCGCCCGGGAAATCGGCTATTTGTTCGGCCAATACAAAAAAATCAAAAATGCCTATGAAGCCGGTGTTCTAACAGGCAAGGGACTGTCCTACGGCGGAAGCCTGACCAGAAAAGAGGCCACCGGCTACGGCCTGATTTATTTTGTTAACGAAATGATGAAGGCAAGGGGTCTGTCCATTGAAGGAAAAAACGTGCTTATTTCCGGTTCCGGCAATGTGGCCATTTATGCCTTGGAAAAAGTCCGGCAGTACGGCGGCAGGGTTGTGGCCGTAAGCGACTCCGGCGGTTATATCCATGACCCCTGCGGTATTCAGGTTTCCACCCTGAAGCAAATCAAGGAGGTAAACCGCCAAAGAATCTTTGAATACGTAAAATACCATCCTACCGCCACCTATCATGAAGGCTGCTCCGGTATTTGGACCATTCCCTGCGACATCGCTTTGCCCTGTGCAACCCAAAATGAAATTGACGAAAAATCGGCTAACATGCTGGTGGCCAATGGCTGCAAGGTGGTAGGCGAAGGAGCCAATATGCCTACCGACCTGGCAGGTACCAAGGTCTTTCTGGATAACGGCGTGCTTTTTGGACCGGCCAAGGCCGCCAATGCCGGCGGGGTTGCTACCTCAGCCTTGGAAATGTCGCAAAACAGCATGCGCCTTGCCTGGACTTTCGAGGAAGTGGATGCCAGGTTGAAGGATATCATGGTGAACATTTATAAAAACACCAGCCAGGCAGCAGAAGCCTATGGCCTAAAAGACAACCTGGTTGCCGGTGCAAACATCGCCGGGTTCAAAAAAGTAGCGGAAACCATGAAGGCTCATGGTGTAGTATAAGGTTGAGACGGTGAAGACCCGGGCAGCTGCCCGGGTTTTTTAAATAGTCAATTTATAGTGACAGGATTTTACGGTATAACAAAGAAGTGCTATAAGACAAAGAATTTATTTCATGGAGATAGAGAACAATGCTTGAAATCATAGCGACAACAGTTGAGGACGCCAAACGGATAGCGGCTTGCGGTGCCGGCCGGATCGAGCTCATTCGGGATTTGTCCCAAGGGGGGCTTACCCCGGAGCATGGCTTGATAAAGGAAGTAGTGGAGAACGTCAAAATCCCGGTCAATGTAATGATTCGACCCCACGCTAATTCATTCGTCTATACCAGTGCTGAGTTGAAGGCAATGAAAGAAGATATTTTAACGGCCGGACAACTAAAGGCAAACGGTGTGGTTTTTGGGGTTTTGGATGAAAATAATGAGATTTGTGAAAAATCTTTGGTTAAGCTGCTGGAAGCTTGTGCTGGGTTGGCCGTAACGTTCCACCGGGCTATTGATGAACTCGCTGATCCGGTAAAAGGGATAAAAGTGCTGGCTAAATACCCGCAGATCACAACAGTACTAACTTCAGGCGGCAAGGGAAATATCCTGGACAATCTGACAACAATAAAAGACATGCTGGAGAATGCAGCGAAGATTCGCGTTTTGGTAGGCGGCGGGCTGACCTTTGAAAACATCGAACGGGTTATGGCTGAAACTGGAGCGCCCGAATTTCATTTTGGAACGGCGATTCGTGATAACAGTTCCACTTTTGGGGAAATTAATGAAAAGAAACTAACAGCTCTCGTTAAGCTCATGAGTCGGATGAAAAGATGAAGTAGGATTAATCGTAAGGCTAAGGTGATTCTATGATATTCATTACCGGTGATACTCACGGCGGTATCGACATTAAAAAATTTTCGTCCAGCAACTTCCCGGAAGGAAGATCCCTTACGAAAGATGATTATGTGATCGTCTGCGGTGATTTTGGCTGCATATGGGATGGCAGCCGGGAACAGGCGTGGCTGCTCAACTGGTACAAAGATAAACCGTGGACTACCCTGTTCGTAGATGGCAACCACGAGAACTTCGATATGCTGTATGATTTTCCCGTGGAAGAATGGAATGGCGGCAAAACACATAGAATCAACGGGTCAGTGCTCCATCTGATGCGCGGACAGATATTCAGCCTGGCTGGGTTAAAGTTCTTTACTTTTGGCGGAGCCATGTCTACCGATAAGATATTCCGCCAGGAGCATGTTAGCTGGTGGTCGCAGGAGATACCAAGCCGCGAAGAAGAGGCAGCAGCAATTTTTAACCTTACCAAGCATAATTTCGCCATAGATTACATAGTTACGCATACGGCCCCCACAGCCATAGTCGAATTTTTAAACAGATTTGACCGGCTGCGTGATCCCACAAGCGGAATGCTTGATAAGTTCGTCCCTAAACTACAGTTTAAACATTGGTATTTCGGTCATTTCCATACGAGTCAACGAATCAATGATCAATTCACCTGTCTTTATAACGAAATAATCAGGTTGGTATAGCCGGCACCCTTACAGAGGCGCCGGCTATTTTTAATAAACCGGGATGGCAACTGGCCCTCGGCTACTTTAGAACCAGGAGGACTTTCTAGCTAAAAATCACCATTTTGTATGATATCGTGTATTTGATCAAAGAAGTGGTTTGCTGAGATAACACGCAGTTTGACAAAGCTGATAGCAATGGCATAATCTTCTAGCCGCACTAATAAACTGTACTGTACCGATAGGCGGAAGGAGAAATATTGATGTACGACATCGATGAATACCACTGCAAGGTAAACTTACCGTATCCGCCGGTGCGAGTTGATGCGCCCAATATTGCCTATGCCGACGAGATGCTTAGTAACATGGGCGCCGTTATTTCCGAGATGAGTGATGTGACTCGATATTTCTACATTTCCGTGGTAACAGGGCCGCAGTTTCGCTCTATTTCGATATGCTTCCATCAAATCAGCATCGTTGAAATGCATCACCTCAATATATTCGCTGAGCTTGCGCTGCAGCTTGGGGCGGACCCGCGGCTCTGGTGCGGGAGGAACCACAAGCGTTGGTGGTCGCCCTCGTTTATCGGTTACCCGCGTGAAATATGCGCCTTGATAACCGAATCAATCGAAGCGGAAAAAGCGGCCATCCGCAAGTATTCCCGGCAGGCGGATACTATCTGCGATGGGAACATTGTGGCGATCTTAAACCGCATCATACTTGACGAGAAACGCCATCTCCAGATTTTTAGAGAGATGTATGCGCAGTTTCAATGTTTCTAACAAACGAATCTCAGTTTCAATTGGGGCCTGAGATTTTTATAAAATATAGGGAGAGTTGCAAACCGCTTGTGTCTGCTTTCATGACAGACAGGGTGGTTTTTGCTTTTTGCCGGCGGTTTTCTTTACCGCATGAGCCTCGGTGCGAATAGGGCCTGGTAATTTCTTAACCTGATGCAACCGCTTCCGTGAGCGAATTTTGGCAGGATACTTACCGGAAAAGCAGAATATACCAATCATAAGAATAGAGTTTAATCGTTACGATATTTTCCAATATGAGGTCTAAAAAGGGAGGACTGGATGGATGGAAGTACTGAGAGGTCAAGTGGACCATATTGTTTATGCCACTCCGGACTTGAATAGCGGTATGGAACAACTGGGAAAATTACTGGGTATTACAGCCACTCCCGGGGGGCGGCATCCCGGCTGGGGAACTCATAATGCCCTTATTTCTTTGGGACCGGACAGCTATCTGGAAATTATCGGCCCTGATCCGGAAAGTCCTAAACCGGAGCAGCCCCGGCCTTTTCAAATCGACAGTTTATCAGCACCGCGGCTGGTCACCTGGGTAGCTAAAGGCAGTGGGCTTACAGATTTGGTGAACCGGGCAAAACAGCAGGGGATCATGCTGGGCGAGGTCATGGCGATGAGCCGGCACACTCCTGAGGGAGAGCTGCTTTCCTGGCATTTGACCAATCCCATGACGATAGTTGCCGATGGCATTATTCCCACCTTTATTGACTGGGGAACTACAAGGCATCCTGCGCTTGTCGCCGCCCAAGGCGCCTGTCTGGTAAACTTGCGTGCCGAGCATCCGGACGCGGCGAAGGTGACTGATAGTCTGAACGCTCTTGGCCTGGGGCTTCCGCTTGTAGCTGGCACACAGCCTGGACTCATTGCGACCATCGACTGTCCGAAGGGGCGGGTGGAGCTGCGCTAAACAACGTAAACCATTTAAAAGGCGAGCCTGTTGGAGCACCGGGTACTGTTCAGTACCCTAAGGAGTTTAGCTAAACTAGGCTGGTAACCCGACCGGGCTAACAACATTCTTAAAATCATTATAGCATAATGCTTATTGAAAACGATTCTCGATAATGCTACAATATACATGGCGAAAAACGTTGAGTACCCGTGTTTTCAGCATTTGAGATGAGGAAGTGTTAGCAATGTGTATGTCGTGCGATGAAACGTCCCAAATTTTTTCTATTGAAATCGTAACCCAGGAACCTGTTAGCAATAATATGGATTTGTATAAAGAGATTGCCCATCGATTGTTTCAAAACAAGATTATATCACTTATTAACGTTGGTAATAATCGCGCTTATGTAGAAAATGATAAACAAATCTTTGGGTTTGAACTTCATTTAACGAACCGGCAAAACCCGGCGGATGTAACCCTGGCAAATGTTGAGAATGCACTGGAGGGGCTTCTGATGCAGTTCGAAGGGTATTCTGAAATGCAGATAAAACTGAACTAATAGCGTCTAAGCATCCGTCGAAATTGTTTTTGCCAGTATGTGTGTGGTGTTAGGAAACAGGTAAGCTGTCCTCAGGTTGTTATATTACTATGTTTTTTCAAGGGAATGAGAATAGCTCATTATTCCTGTCCTATACCGCTTGACCTGAATATGAGAACAGCATCACTGGAGAAATGAATAATCGAAAGCTTTCTAGGGTTCCGTGGCGCAAAGTCAGTCTGGTCCGAGAGAAAGCGCACAGCAAGCTGTGTACACGGAAGGATAAAAGCCTGGGAGTATTTGCACTCTCAAGGCTTTTTTTGTTTGATAGCAGCGAATGATGTTTTTAAAGTTTATGAATGCATTGACAGAAATGGAGGAATGAATGGTATGTACGACTTAATCATGGAAAACAAATGGGCTATTTTACTCACGCTTGAAGTTTTTGCCTGGTCGGCGACCTTTTTCATGCTATACGTGAGATACAAAATGCAATCGCAGTTTTGGTTTAAGGTAGCATCGGCCATATTAGTACTTACCGGTATTATTCCGCAAGTACTCTTGGGTGTAGTAAATTTTGTTACAACAAAAGAAGTTGACTTATTTACGTTCGTTATTGTGTTATTGATTATTTATGGATTAACCATAGGAAAAAAGCACGTTAAAAAGCTGGATTATTGGGCCCGGAAGAAATTTTCAAGGTAGTTGGCTGCAAATCATAGTGAGAATGGAGGCCGTTCAAAACATGTCGCCTGCTATGGTAAAGTGGGTAAAAATTCCCGTCAGAGGTTATTTATTACCCGCTTTTTGATCAGCGCTAAGCGCCTCCGCAGAAGCCGAATCTTAAAAAACGATCCGCCGATGCTTAGCATTAAGGGCACGGCGGCAGTACGGGGCAATCCGTTGTAACTTGGCATAAATATTGCAAATAATAGTTTTATACGACAATACAGAGAGAGGTGCTTTTATGAGCAATGATTTTCAAGGGCAGCTTCCCCAGCCAAGGGCAGAGAATACTGACAGAATGTATTACTTAGATAATCTTCGGGCATTCGTTATTGTGATGGTTGTTATTATGCACACTTCCATCGGGTATATGGCTAAACCGCCGGAATGGTGGTATGTAATCGATATAAAAAATAATGTACTATTCGATCTTTTGGTAATGGTTGTCGATGTATTTATTATGCCAATTATGTTTTTCGTTGCCGGATATTTTGCGCTGCCTGTACTAATAAAAAAGGGGACAGCAGGATTTTGGCACAGTAAATTTTCCCGGATTGTTGTTCCGTGGGTAGTGGGAGTATTATTTTTTGCACCGCTGATTACCTACTCGATTCCGTTTAGCCGTATGGCTACACCGCCAAGCTATATGTCTTTTTGGGCAGTTTTCTTTCAACCTGCTATTTTTAATCATGCCCAGTATTGGTTTTTGGGCGTTTTAGCCTGGTTCTTTGTCCTGCTTACGGCTGTATATCATTTTTCGCCATCATCCTGCCAGAGGAAGACGTCGCCTTCTTCGCCATCTATAGGAACTTTTTTATTTATTAGCCTAGTGCCGGCCATCGCTTACTTTATTGCCAATCTTTATTTTCAATCAGACGATTGGGCCAGCGTAGCCTATGTAGCCCATATTCAGCCGACACGTATTGGGTTCTATTTATGTTACTTTGGGTTAGGAGTACATGCCTGGCGCAACTTATGGCTTACTAAAGACGGGTATAATCCTGAGTTTGGCCGTTGGTTTTTTGCGTCGGTAGTTATGCTCACCATTTTTATTGCCTACAGAATTACATTTAGTGATACTACGCCATTATTTAAAGCTGGTCACGCGCTGGTACATTCGTGTTTCAATCTAGCGGCTACGTTTGGATTTATCGTACTATTCCGGGATTTCTTTAATAGCGGCGCCTATCTATGGCGCAGGTTTTCGGCTAACTCGTATACTATCTACTATATACATCACTTTATCCTTTTGCCGATGGCCTACCTGGTACAGAAAATAGAAGCCCCGGTGTGGATCAAATTTATTTCGGTGTCTACTCTGGCTGTGGTCTTCTGTTATCTGGTATCAGAATATATCATCGGAAGAGTTATCGAGATGAGCAGAAAAAAGCCGGCTCAAATTCCGGAGCACAGCTCTTAAAACAGGAATCATTAGTCGATCAAAGAACGCGGATATATTGAAAAAGAGTGGGTTTGTTAGGGACTGGAAAGAGAGTGTGTCCGGCGAGTGGCACAGAAATGGCCAGCATATCTTATGCTGGTCATTTTTTTGTGTTAGGAGGCACGTGGTTTGATTGTCACAGGCCTGCGTTTCAAGCTTTAGCAAGCAGGCTAACAGCTTGGAAAACTGCCTCCCTGGTCTCCGCTGGCATTTTTAAAGCATTAGGTTCATAGGATGGACCAAATGGATTGATCGGCGTCCAGGCGGTAGCTAAAACCATGATGGCTGTGAGCAGAAAGCCGGGAGTGAACGTTGTTCCAACCAGCCCGGAAGCTTGCGCCTGCACGACCTCTGTTATTTTTTTCTGTTGGACTAGCGTACGTTCAGCTAAGTTAACGGTATGCTGTTCCAAGCTGTACCAAGCCAGTAAGCGATATAATTCGGGATGGGCTATCGCAAAATCAAATACCTTCACCGCATAACCGGGAAGATCATCGGGTGTGAAGGTGATTTCTTCGTAGACCCGTTGCAAGTTGTTTTGCAGAACAGTGGTAAAGAGCGTCTCTTTATTTTCAAAATAAATATAAATCATATTCTTATTGCAGTTAGCCTTCTTGGCAATACGGTCAACGCGGGCTCCGGCGATGCCATAGGACGAGAATTCTTCCATAGCTGCCTCTAATATTCGTTCTTTGGTTGCTTCAGCGTTTCCCAACCGGGAACCCCTCCTTGTGCTAGTGCTCTGCCAAATTTCAAACTGGAAGATGACGACGGAATTTGGACCGTCAGCAATTTCTGCTTTCCAGGTTGGTGGAGCAATAGTATATTATCCACAATATATCATATGATTATATAATTGACAAACCGGTTAGTTTATTATATATTCTAACTAACTGGTTAGTATTTATGTGATTATAAAATGAAAGGTGGAACTGATATGAAACTATCGGGCAATACAATACTCATTACGGGCGGCGGTTCCGGAATCGGACTGGCTTTTGCTGAACGATTTATACAGAGAGGCAACAAAGTAATCGTTTGCGGACGCCGTGAACAAGTACTGCAAAAAGCCAAAGAAAAATTCCCCGGCATCATTACCCGAAAATGCGATATAGCGATAGAAGCAGAGCGTATCGCCTTATTTAGTTGGGTAACCGGGAATTATCCAGAGATCAATGTATTAGTCAACAACGCAGGAATTCAACAACGGTTCAATGTGCTAAAACCAGATGAAAAGTACGACTGGAGCTATTTCAGTAACGAAATTACAGTCAATCTGGAGGCGCCTGTTCATCTTTCCATGCTGTTTGCGCCCTATTTTGCCAAGAAGGAAGCGGCGGCTATTGTTAATGTGACATCCGGGCTGGCGTTTACACCGCTTGCGATTGCCCCGGTTTACTCGGCTACCAAGTCGGCCCTTCATTCTTATACGATGAGCCTAAGACACCAGCTTTCCGCCACAGCCATAGAAGTGATTGAAGTAGCTCCACCGGCAGTAAATACGGATTTAGCCGGAGCAGGGCTGCATATCCATGGGGAACCGGTAAATGCCTTTGCGGACGGTATTTTCGAGGGCTTGGAAGCAGGTAAAGCGGAAATTGGCTATGGCACTTCCGAAGAACGCTTGCGCATGTCCCGTGATAAAATTGATGAGTACGCCGAAAAAATGTACAACGCAATGAAAGCTTCCATTGAATAAATCTCTATTATTTGTCAAAAAGACCGCTGCTAAAGCGGTCTTTTTGTTTGGAAATCATGTATTTGTATCGTCCGCAATGACCTGATTGATGATGGTATGATAGCGCTTGACCTTCTCTTCCATAAATGCAAGCCTTTTCGTTGCCTCTGTCAACTGCTCCCGGGCAAGCTCCTTGTATTTTAAAATAATTTCATAACGGCGAGGGATGGAAGAATCCCCTTCCAGGTATAGATCAACAAAGTATTTGATATCTTTTATCGACATACCGCAATCCTTAAGATACTTCACCCTTATCAGCCAATTAAGCGACTCTTCGTCAAAAAGGCGATTGTTATATTTGTCGCGTTGTACGTTCGGTACCAAACCTTTGTCGGTATAAAATCTGATGGTATGCTCTGTGAGCTTTATTTTTTGAGCTACTTCTTTGACGGTGTACATAGTTTTAGCCCCTCTTCAAAAAACGTTTGACTTCGTGTTGCTCGAATGCTCTACAGTAAACATAGCACGAAAAGGAGGCGAGATAAAGCCTTCATAAAAATTTGCATAAAAGAATAAAGCAACGCTGTGAAGAAATCCTAGTAATAATAGGTAAAAGCGCGTTCAGCGTCAGGAAGAAGCTTGCCCCTGGCGTATTGGCAAAGGGAGCTTATTGACAAGAAACAGTAAGGAGGTAAATTAATGACGATGCGCATCATCACACTGGAAGAGCATTTTGCCTCACCGGATATTATCGACAGATTTGGCCGGCAGTCCTTTCATAACAAAGATGAGCAACTGTGCGACCTCAACGAACGTCGGATCGCTGAGATGGACGCCGCCGGGATCGATCTGCAGGTGCTTTCGCTAACCTCTCCCGGTACGGAGGCATTAGCCGCAGACGAAGCGGTGAAAATCGCCACCAGTGCCAATGACTTCCTGGCAGCGGCGATAGAACGTCATCCCAGCCGCTTCGCGGGTTTTGCGACCCTGCCGACAGCGGCTCCTGAGCTTGCCGTGGCTGAACTGGAACGGATGGTTTGCCAACATGGTTTCAGGGGGGCGGTGATCAACGGCCACATTCAGGGGCGCTACCTGGACGACGAATTTTTCTGGCCCATTATGGAACGGGCAGAAGCGCTCCAGGTTCCCCTCTACCTGCATCCGGCACCACCGCCGCAGCCGGTAATCGACGCTTACTATACCGGCAACTTCTCAGCGGAGGTGACCCGCAGGCTTTCGACGGCGGGCTGGGGATGGCACATCGAAACTGCTGTCCATATCCTGCGCCTTATTCTCAGCGGAGTATTCGACCGTTATCCCAAGCTGCAGTTCATAATTGGTCATATGGGCGAGGCTCTGCCCTTCATGCTGCCAAGGATCGATCTGGTTATGCAGCCGGAGCTGACTAAGCTGCAGCGCCCGGTGGCGGCCTACCTGAGAGAGAATATCCATTACACGTTCAGCGGTTTCAACTTTACCGCTGCATTCCTTAATCTGTTGTTGGAGGTCGGGGTCGACCGCATTATGTTCTCGGCAGACTATCCCTACGGCTCAATGGAAAGGGGGCGAGCCTTCCTTGCCCAGTTGCCTGTCAGCAGTGCAGACAGGGAAAAGATCGCCCATGGCAATGCCGAACGGCTCTTGCATTTGTGAAGGAGACGCATTCAATAACCTGTTTTCAAGGGAGCAATCTTTCATGATTGCTCTTTTTTTGTGGATAAAATCAAATTGGAAATGAAAGCTGGAGACGTACTAAGGCTTCAACGTATGACGGCGTTGAATAGTCTGGTGAATTATCATGATTGACAGTACTGCAACTATCAGACTCTTTAGAACCGTCCCGGTGAGTTTGTGGTGAGTTTGAAAACAGGGCTATCTGGTGAATATCTATATGTCGAATTATAGATGGTAACACAAGATGCTTTTGTTACATTACAAAAACCATAAACCCTAGAGAATACAAGTAGTTGGAGGCTTTTCAGAACATTAAACGAATGCTCTTTGTTCCCAGTTGTTTTTTCTTTGTTTTTAAAATTAATTTCTAATTATAGAGGATTTCATTATATTTCATCGTAATATGTAAAATAACAAAGGTAAAAACAGGTAACAAAAGCATCTTGTGTTACATTGTAATTTTTTTGCTTAGTCTCAGAAGACATAATTATAGTAGTTAACCAATTGAGAAAAATGGGCTAAGCACTGGTAGTAAAATTTTACAAATGTTAAGGGAGGCTAAGTATGTTATTATGGTTTAGTAATTTTAAGACAGCAGTCAAAATCACAGTACTTATTTCAATTGCCGCAGTATTTATGGCGGGCGTAGGTTATGTCGGGTATTATTATAATGTCAAACTTAGCAATGATTTAGGAAAAATGTATAAAGAAGGTCTGCAGCCCGTTAAATGGCTGAATGCAGCGCGGGGCCAAGCACGTGCTGTAGAAGGAATTATTATTACACTCACTCATCCTGGCCTGAATAAGGCGGAAGAGGCAGCGCAACTGAAAGAAATGGATGCACTTATCGAAGAAACAAACCGGTTGTTAGGAGATTATGAAAAAACGATAACGACAGACGTCGAGAAACAAGAATTTGCCGTGGTAATGGAGACCTTGCAAAAGTGGCGGCAGGAAAGAGCTAAAATCGTTGAACTTGTCCAGGCCGGGAAAAAGGCGGAAGCCTTCGATTATTATACAAAAAATGCCGCTACCCTGATGGATACCCTGAACGATACATTGAAAAAGCTTGCCGATTATAATGAAGAGAAAGCGGAGAAGCTAAATAAGAACGGCGAGGAAGACGCGAAAAATGCCGCCCAGGGAATCATCGGTATAAGCCTGGTGGCCGTGCTGCTGGCAATTGCTGTGGGCTATACGATATCCAGGATGATTACTAAGCCGCTTAGCAGAATGTTGGAAAGTGTGCAAAAGGTTGCGGACGGTGATCTGAGAGTCCCGGCGCTTAGTATGAAATCGAGTGACGAGATAGGCCAATTAGCAGTAGCTTTTGACGCGATGACGATAAATCTCCGGACGGTAGTTAGTCAGGTATCGAAAGCCGCAGAACATGTTGCGGCTTCCTCGGAAGAACTAACTGTCAGCTCCGAACAATCGGCTCAGGCAGCCGATCAAATAGCTTCCTCCATTACAATGGTAGCCAACGGGGCCGATGAGCAATTGTCAGCGGCGAATGAAGCTTCGGCAGTTGTGGAGCAGATGTCGGCCGGTATTCAACAGGTCGCATCCAACACCAATCAAGTTGCCGAGCAATCAGCTCTAGCTGCTGACAGAGCCCAGCAAGGCGGAAAAACCGTTGACAAAGCAGTCAATCAAATGGCCCAGATAGAGGAAACCGTCAATACATCTGCGAGAGTAGTAGGTGAGCTGGGAGAACGATCGAAGGAAATCGGTCAGATTGTGGATACTATTGCAGGTATCGCCAGCCAGACAAATCTTTTGGCACTGAATGCGGCCATTGAGGCGGCAAGGGCAGGGGAGCAGGGACGAGGCTTTGCGGTGGTGGCGGAAGAAGTACGCAAACTGGCTGAACAGTCCCAGGAAGCTGCCAAAAAAATCGCCAGCCTCATTTATGAAATTCAGAGTGAAACGGATAAAGCCGTAGTGGCCATGAATGAAGGAACTAACGAGGTAAGGACCGGGGCCGAGGTAGTTAGTGCCGCCGGCATGGCATTCAGAGAAATTGTTGAACTCGTGTCGCAGACTTCTAGTCAGGTCGGAGAAATTTCAGCCGCTGTACAGGAAATGGCGGGCGGCAGCCAGCAAATTGTAGGGTCAGTCAAAAAAATTGATGTGCTCAGCAAAAAGTCATCGGAGGAAACGCAGTCTGTTTCAGCGGCAGCCGAGGAGCAGTTAGCGTCTGTGGAGGAAATCTCTTCTGCTAGTCAGACATTGGCCAAGCTGGCGCAAGAGCTTCAGGAGCAAGTTAGCAAGTTTCACGTATAATTAAGTAAGAGTAAGCAGGGCTACGGAAGATGCAAATTCCATAGCCCTGCTGTTTTATAGTAGCCGTTATTTTTTAATATATGGGATAGAGGATGATTCAATTAACTTCAACCACCTCCAGTGCTTCTTTAAACAATGTAACACCTGACATAGTGTTATCATATTATGTTAATAGGTTACCCAGAATTTTATATGGAGGTGATTGGTTAATGTATCATGATAGCGATGATGACGATATGCTTAGTTGCTTCTCGATGAGCAGTTGCCAGTCCTGTTTCTCGATGGGGAGCTGCCATTCCTGTCATTCTTGTCATTCCTGCCACTCTTGTCATTCTTGTCAGTCCTGCCATTCTTGCCAGTCCTGTCACTCTTGTCAGTCCTGCCATTCTTGCCAGTCCTGTCATTCCTGTCAATCCTGCCATTCTTGTCAGTCCTGTCATTCCTGTCAGTCTTGCCATTCTTGCCAGTCCTGTCATTCTTGTCACTCTTGTCATTCCTGCCATTCTTGCCACTGCTGCCGTTCTATGAATCCGGGGAAGTGATGCCAATCCGATAAGCTTTTACGTTGACAAGGTATAATGTTGCTCCTTACTAAAAAACAAAAGCCAAAGCATTCAGCTTTGGCTTTTTGTGTATTTAAATCAGCTTCTTGAGATCGTTTTGATCTATTGTGCTGGCAGCGTACCGCTCTTTGAGTATTTTGAAGACCTGCTCCATCGGTGGATAGAGACACTGACTGGAAAATTGGCAGTTCTCGCAATTCCAGCAATTTAATTGTCCTTGGTAACTAAGGATTTCCGCTGGTGAGTTGAATTCAGCCACAACCCCCTGAATTACCTCCATTGGATAGAACACGCTTAGTGTGCTCACGGCGTCCTTTTCCGTCAGTCCTTTAATCTTGGTCGCCAGAAAATCCCGTACGCACTTATAATAAGTTATCACTTGGCGTTGCGGATTAGCGTGTTGGGTATAATCCCAAAATTTTGTGAAACTCTCATAGGCTTTATTGGTATCGCCTTTCCAGCAGTTCAGGGCAGTGACAAACAAGTCGGCATTGCTGTAATACCACGGAAACGCTTTACTCCGTACCGGCAGATTGATTAGATCCATGACCGAAGCCCCAGGCGAATAGTTCATGTTTTGCAAAAAGTCGATAATTGTGGCGGCACCGGTGTCGTCGAGACAGTCGATGTTTCGGACAAGTCTCTTGAAGGTGTTGAAAGCAGCATAATTGGTAATGGGCCTTAGGTCATCAAATTCCTCGATTTCACTCAAGCCGGGAACGATTATATGATAACTCGGAAAGCCCAGGAACGAAACATCCCGTACATATGTCTCGCAGCCCAATTGAGCCAAGCGGTCGACCATATAAGCCAGCATTTCTTTGTTTGTGGTTATCGTGATTTCTTCGAACCCGTTGAATGGATAACTGAAGTTATGGCTGAAAAATTCCGTAGGATAAATCCCTGAGCCGGTTACGAGTATGCCCATGTAGTTTTCCGGGTCGTCCGCCGGGCTGCGGAAGGAGAACTCCTTGACCCCCATCATCCATTTTATATCCTGTCCCTGAAGAAGTTCGGTCAATGTCCTTTCTGCGGCAATTTCAAATTTGGGATGAGCGCCAAACTTCACAAAATAACTCTGATCATTCTTATTTACCAGGACAACCCCGACAACCGGCAGCTTTTGTCCCAGCGAGCAGTCTTTAAGGATAACTTCAAAATTGCCGCTTTTTTCAAGTGCGGTAATCATCGCCTCAATCTTGGGGAATTTCACGATATAATCCCACGGGATAGTGGGCGGTACTATTCTCTCCCTAAGAATTCTCTTGTTGGCGTAGCGTTCCATGATTTCCGATATACCCTGCACCAAAGCCTCTTCAGGCGAGTTGCCGGCGCACATGCCGTTCGACATATACATCATCGAGGCCATTTTTACCGGGATATGGGAAATACGTTTGCTGTTAAGATTGCAATAGGGTAGAGCGATAAAATCGGCGGGTATCTGCTCATAAGACATGGTCTGCCAATTTTTCAGAAGTTCCCGTTTGTCCAGCGAAGAGTTGGCTCTGGACAATTGGGTTTTGATCCAATCTTCGTCACTGGCAAGGAACTCATCAATACTCATCGGTTTCTCGTCAGGGGCGTAATAAAAGTCCAGGTATTCCATGATCTGGGGCTTTACATCCAAACTTAGTCTGTAGTAGCAGAGATTTTGCAAGCGTTCCATCATCTCGCCGTAGGCGCTGGCCAGGGCGAATTCGACCGAAGTTCCTTTTCCATTGGTCAGTAGATCGGTATTGTCGATCACCACGCTCACCGAATAAAAACCATTCACCGAATTTTTCCATGAGCTTTCTACTGTTAGAAGGCCCACCTCACCAAGAATATCTCTTATTCTGTTAATGGTTTTGATGGGCATTTCATCCTTGTACTTCATATCTGTTGAATCCATGCATTGCACCTCGCACCATAACATTTTACGCTGAAGGAAAATAATTTTTCCAGTTCCTTTTAATATATGACCATGCATCATAGTTTGTGATTGCAAGGAACCATGGCTTTGTGACTCTTAGAAGTATAAAGAATATAAAGAGTTCCTTTAAACAGAACGTCCAAGACATGGATGTCTTGGACGTTCTGTTGCATATGCAAGTTTAGCCTATGGGCGTTTGGCTTTAACCAGCTCCATGGCTTCTTTGCCGCTCATGTGATCAATAGCAAGCTCGATCATGCGAACCGCGTTAAACTCTTTCTCAATTTCCTGCAAGCGGCCCTGTTCATGGTCAGGGGAATATCTGGCTGCTAATATTTCCAGGGCGCTTCTTTTTTCGGCCTCATCCTCCAGAATACGGGCTTTGCCAAACACAATAACACTGCGAAAGTAACTGGTATATTCCTCCGGCACTACCTGATCCTGATCAATCACGCAAAAGGAAACCTTTTCGTGCCTGGCAATGGCGTCCAGCTTATGACCTGATCTGGCGCAATGAAAGTAAATCTTATTGTCATGATATACATAACTAAGCGGCACCGCATAGGGATAATCATCGTCCCCGGCTACAGCCAACACACCTGACGTGCCACGCTGCAGCACTTGTATAGTTTCCTCTACGGATAAAACCTGTTTTTTGCGACGCATTTCTCTAAACACCAAAACAACCTCATTTCTCAGTAAAATAATAAAACGCCTCACATTCATTCCTTCAAAGGCCTAACGGAATGAATAAAAGACGTTTACCCGGCGGCAAATTTAATACATGGTTAGTATAACCTAGTTGAATTAATAAGTAAAGGTAAGACCATCTAGAGCATATTTCGACTCTTTGGAACTATCTCTGGGATTATTTTAAATAGGACAATAAACACCTGTCCATGCCTCTTTGGCATGCCAAGTGTAAGAACCTTGCTCGCCTGTTAAAAAAAATAGCTATCCTATCGACAACGCTCCCAAGCCAATGACCATCGCGCTTGCGCCGATGACACGAATCTTTATATTTCCTTCTGATAGCAGTCTGGCTCCCAGTGCAGTGCCGATTAGAATGCTGATTTCTCTCGCTGGCGCGATATAACTTACAGGACTGAATACCATAACCGTTAAAACCAGGATATACGCCAGGGGGCATAAAATAGCCACACTGATAGCCTCGATCTTGTGACTGGCCCATTGGTTTTTTACTTTGTCCCAATTTTTAAACGCATAGGGGGTTAAGAGAAATACCCGACCTAAGTTTGCCGACCAATCAAGCAGTAAAGGTGGTAGCAGAAAGGTGCTGACCGCCAATTTGTCCGAGAGCGTATAGCCGGCAATCATAGTGCCGCAGAGAATAGCGAATATCATTGATTTGCGGGCGGCAGGTTCCGCCAGCGTAAAGGGATTTCCCGTGATTACAACAATCCCCAAGCCAATCAATACTGTTCCCACAAGCGCTACTGCGGAAGGATGTTCGCCTAACACTACAATGGCTGCAATCGTTGAAAGCATAGGACCCGTACCGCGAGCGAGCGGATAGATGACCGAAAGATCACCAAGCCGATAGCCTTTGTTCAACAGGATAAAATATAAAGAATGCAATATGGCGCTGCCTAACATAAACCCGAATTGATGCCAGCCGATAATTGGCTTTTGTACGATGATTATCCATAAAGCTAACGGGAAATAGAGCAAAGTGGAAAGAGCGGCGAAGAGCCAAATAAAGGCTGTACCGCCGCCGGCCTTTTTGGATAAATAATTCCAGGTAGCATGACCGAAGGCGGCAATCAGGATAAGAACAATAGCCGATCCTGTCACATAATCCCTCCAATAAAAATAGTCATTTGCTATTTAATCTCGTAAAACTATAATAACTGATTGAGCTTGCTTTCAGGCGCTTCACCATTCTCTACACGTTTTATATTATTCACAAAGAAATCATATCTTTTTTTATGGAATTTGAGACCGTCCGGCATGCCTGCCGTATGGGGCGTAAGTATCACATTACCCAGATTCCGGAGCTCACTGTCAGTCGGAAGCGGTTCAGCTTCAAACACATCCAGGCAGGCGCCTGCAATGTCCCTGTTTTTTAATGCAGCGATCAAGTCTCTTTCATTGACAATCCCGCCGCGGGCCGTATTGATAAAAAGGGCGGTTTTTTTCATTTTCTTGAATACCGCTTGGTTGATCAGCTGTTTGGTTTGCTGATTCAATGATACATGTACACTGACTATGTCCGATGTGCTTATCAGATTATCGAAATCAGTCATTTTCACAAAACCGTCAGACTGTTGAGCGGCATTTCTGGCATAAGCCAGCACCTTCATATCAAAAACCCTGCAAAACTCAGCTACTTTTTTACCGATGGCGCCCAGGCCGATAATCCCGATCGTTTTGCCCTTTAATTCACTCCCGGTATAGTCCAGTTGATTTTCATCCAGCCTGTTTTTCATGAAAGTATCAAGAAACGGTATGTTTTTATAATAAGACAATAGCAGGGCCATTACGTGCTCGGCCACCGCCTGGGCATTCACTCCGGCAGCATTGGCCACCCAAATGCCGAGCTGCGTGCAGGCATCGATATCTACATTATCAAATCCTGCACCCGTCTGTACCAATTTTAACTTTTTTGCTATAGAAAGCAGGCTGCGGTCCACTTTAATACGTTCAGGTATGATTACCTGGCAATCTTCCATATGCTGCAGCATTTCTTTGCCGGGTGGGACAATTACAATGTCCCAGCCTTCCGGAAAACGACTTCTAATATTTGATTTTGAGGTCTCGGTAAAATCGCCGACTATGAGAATCTTCATTGCTAAACCACCTTTCATGTTCTATACCATGCTTCGAAGAAAACCTGTTTGGTGTTGACCAAAGCCAATCCTGTCACAGGATTCCTCCCGTGTAAAAAACGTTTGACCGGCGTCTCTATTAATGATAATTTTAAACATAAAGAATAATGTTGTAAAACTCAAATATTTTGTGAACTATATTAAATATTTCTATATATTGAGAGGTGTTCTATGTATTTTCCTGGGATTGAGGCGTTTTTAGCTATCGTACGGACCGAGAGTATAAGCAAGGCGGCCGAATGGCTGCACTTGTCACAAGCTACTGTAAGCTACCGGTTAAAGACCCTGGAGCAGGAAATGGGCGGCCTTTTGGTTGAACGAAGAAAAGGGGCAGCCAAAATCCATCTGACACCAAAAGGGGAGAACTTTTTTAGTATTGCGGAAAGATGGGAGGCTCTCTGGCGGGAAACCCAAATCTTACAGGCCAGCGGTTCTCAGTTAAGTCTGGCAATTAGCGCGGCCGAAAGTATCAGTCACTTTGTTTTGCCTCCGGTATATAGCCTACTCAATCAGCATACCCCGCCGATCCGGCTGCAAATTCGTACTCAACATACGCAGGAAGCATTTGACAGCATTGAGCGGCGTGAGATGGATGTGGCGTTTGTGGTGCGGGAAATAGTGTCGCCCAGTGTCACGGTTAAACCGTTCTTTACGGAAGAAATGGTGCTGCTGCGTCTGGCTGTGCCGGAGCGGCAAGCGGGAGCTACCGTTGAAATGGGAGAGTTGGCGGCAGAGCACGAAGTCTTCATAAATTGGAACAGAGAGTTTCAATTCAGGCATGACCAGTGGTGGGATCCTCTTTGTCCTTCCCGTGTTCATCTGGACACGGCGGGACTCATCACAACTTTTTTGAAGGATGCCAGACAATGGACGATAGTTCCCGCCTCTATTGGTGAGCATATGATGCGGATTGGTGATTTTGTTCTTCAGAAATTATCGGCACCGGTGCCGCCAAGGATATGCTATAAGGTAACTCACAAGTTTCCCAACCAGGCTTTACACGATACCCTTCGTATTCTTGATAACTATCTGCAAGATATATTTGGAATACAATGATCTGACCAGTCGGATAATAGCGGATAGAAGAACTATGAGAATCTAAAGAACTGTCCTGAGATCTTCCTGTTTTATTGTGAGGACGGGCGGAACACTAAGTAGCAAAAGAGAGACAGCGTGTGGACTAGAAGGCCGCACGCTGTTCTTTTGTCTGTAGGCCGTTTAAAAGATAGTTGTTTTTGCTGAAGTTTTATAGTGCTTAAATGAAAAGATTTTTTAAGGAAAATTATTCTTTACTAATAAAATGACCAGTCGTATAATAAGATATTAATTAGCAAAGTAATAGGGAGTGATAGTATGGCGGATAAAAATTTGGATATAGAACGTTTATTTCAACCAGTTGATTTAGGCAAACTGACGTTGTCTAATCGCATTGTGATGGCGCCAATGACCAGAGGATTTTCGCCTAATGGTATACCTGGTGCTGATGTGGCGGGATATTATCGGCGACGCGCCGAGAATGAAGTCGGGCTAATCATTACGGAAGGAACGCTTATTAACCATCCGGCTGCGGCCGAAGGATTAGGACGGCCGAATTTTCACGGCCAGCAGTCGCTTGATGCGTGGGCCAAAGTTGCTGAAGGAGTCCATCAGGCCGGCGGCAAGATTATACCGCAGTTATGGCATGTTGGTATGGCGCGGCAAATAGGAGGGCAAAACCCTAACCCTGAAGCACCGCCTATAGGACCTTCCGGCATTGACGTTATGTCAGGGGCGAAGGTGACAAAGCCCATGACGCATGATGAGATTGATTATATTGTTAATGCCTTTGGTGAAGCTGCCCGGCAGGCTAAGCAGCTAGGATTTGACGGAATTGAACTACATGGTGCTCATGGTTATCTGATTGATCAGTTTTTCTGGGCCAATACCAATCAGCGTGATGATGAATACGGCGGCGATCTGATTTCCCGCACCCGGTTTGCGACAGAGATTATCAAGGCCTGCCGTGCGGCTGTCGGTGATGATTTTCCGATTGTTTTCCGGTTTTCTCAGTGGAAACTGGGACATTATCAGGAGAAATTAGCCCAAGATCCGGCCGAACTGTCTGCTTTTCTGACGCCCCTTAGCGAAGCGGGCGTAGATATTTTTCATGCTTCCACCCGCAGGTACTGGGAGCCGGAATTTGTTGATTCACCGTTAAACTTAGCAGGCTGGACGAAAAAGTTGACAGGAAAACCTACGATTACAGTAGGTTCGGTGGGAGTCGATACCAACTTTATCGAATTTTTTACTGAGGGCAAGGGAGCTAACCATAGCAGTTTGGCACCGCTCCTTGATCGGTTGGAGCAAGGTGAATTTGATTTGGTGGCGGTAGGACGGGCGCTCCTCGCTGATCCGGCCTGGGCGACTAAAATCCATCAGAACAGAGTGAATGAGCTGATTTTATTTGCAAAAGGGGCAGAAGAAACGTTGTCATAGGGAATAAGACTACCTATTCTTGTAGTTATCCCAATCGATATATATAGAAGTAGAAAAAACGTGACGTTAGTTTAAAAAATCACCCTTAGAATCAGATTGTTCTATGAGCATAAACAATTCAAGCTGAAATAACAGTGCACCTTACACAGAAGCGTAAGGTGCACTGTTGTATAGTGAACGTTGAGCCAATGCTGCTCTTTATTGCCTAATTTTACATATCTCCGTTATAATGGAATTGTTAAAAGACTCCGCTTCTTCATTTCAACCCATTTTATCATTAGGAGGTCAAAGGCAATGAAAAGATCAATGGTGTTCGTACTGGTGTTGTGCATGGCTATGGTGTTTATCTCTTCAGTAGCCTTGGCGGCTCCGGCTCCGGCACTGACTGATGTGAATATTGTAGCTTTCAGGGCTGAGAATTACAACAGTCAATGGCAATATACTCCTGCGAGCTATCCGAAAAGCATGTCGGCCTATTCATTCTCAGGATCAGAATTATATATGTCGGTGATCTATAAAGGCTATCCAAACTGGAACCTTACGTTTATTAAAGTCAACGGCACTCAATATACGCACAACCAACTGTGTTACTCTCAAGATCCTTTCACGAATGGCGGAATAGTCAACGGCTACAAAATAGTGTACAGTATACCAGCCGCTGATCTGAGCTCTTCCAATACGATTAGCGTATCTTCCCAAGGAACCAATGGCGGATCGGATAGCGACGTTTCAACCAACATAAAGTTTACAAACCCCAAAGGTTGAATTTTTACCGTTATAGAAAAGCACGAAGCTGCCTTGAAACTTGAGTTTCAGGCAGCTTTTTAGGGCTTTTATTTATGTCTGTTAAATTATTAGGCGTTTGGTTTCATAAAGAAATGGAGACGGTACTGGCGAGTCAGATGACGCCGGTTAGATGGGGATAATGAACCATGTCCCTCCAAACCGGTAACAGGTTCAACCTGTCCCCGGTCATGCAGGTAGTGTTATTGTAATATGGGATAGGAGTGATATAATAAAAATATGTAATTTATGGAAACCACTTTTGGGGATCTTTTCTTCTGACAAATTATTTATTTAAGAGGGGACACATGATGAACATAACTGAAATAGAAACACAATATCAAAATTATGCAGCATCTGGCACCTCCAGAACAAAGAGCAGTAGTAGTGAAGGCACATTTGATTCATTCCAAAAAGAGATTGTGAATTGGCAAAAACGAATAAAGGAAGCTATTGATAAAGAACAGGAAAACGACAGCAATGGCAGTATTCTGATGTCGGAAAAGCAATGGCGCAATCTAATGAAAAAAGTGGACAATGCGATCGATACCTCGAAAGACAATAAAAAAGAGCAGGAACAAGAAGAAAAAAAACAGTTAGAAGAGAGAAATTTGATCCGAAAAGATACGGTAGCTGCCAGTTTCCAAACGAATAAAGCCAACCTTCAATTTTTTGGTCCAAAGTTAGTTCAAACATCCTGCTATACTGCTTTTCATCCTGAAAGCAGGAAAAGAGATTAAGCCCAAAACATCTCGCAAACGAATGGGCGAGTAAAAGAAATCGAACACAACAAGACAGGGGACGCAACAAGACAGGGGACGGAGGAAGTGTCTTATAGGACGGAATCACCGTCCCTTAGATCCTTTAGCAGGGGTTTCTGATTTAGGAGCAAAAATAATATTTATTCCGAATTAATTTCAAAGGCTAAATGCACAAAGTTCAGATGGGATGGCTGTCAGATATCAAATAAGTAAAAACTTACGCAATCATTCAATTGTAACAAATTTTCTGTTTGAGAATTTACTACCTAAATGTGGCCTTCTGTTTTACCTATTACATGGGGACAATGAATTTGTCCCCATGTCCTTTTTGACGGTATTTTATAAATAAAAGTTAGTTTCGAAAAAGCAGGATCAATTGGAGGGAGTATTTTGGACAATGAATTAAAGCACAGGCCGGTGCTGAACGAGAACTCTATTTCTTTTGAATCTTATGAAGCAATGGCGGAATATTATCTTAAATACGTTGATACGAAACCCTTTAACGCATATTATGAAAGACCCGCCACATTATCATTACTTCCCGACGTTAAAGGAAAGATAGTTCTAGATGCCGGTTGTGCGGCGGGCTGGTATAGTAACTGGCTGTTGAAACAGGGCGCCAAGGTAATAGCAGTAGATTTTAGTCCTAATATGATCGAAATGACCAAGAAAAGGATTGGCGACAAAGCAAATATTATCAGAGCTGATCTAAATGAGCCACTAAGTTTTATCGAGGATGGATCGGTAGACGTTGTATTATCATCATTAACACTGCATTATTTAAAGCATTGGGAAGTACCAATGGCCGAATTCAGGAGAATACTAAAACCATCCGGTTATTTTATTTTCTCAGTTCATCATCCATTCATGGATTTTACATTTTTTCATAGAGACAATTATTTTTTAACCGAAATACTTAGTGACGAATGGGAAACTGACAAAGACAAAGTTAAGGTGCAATTTTACAGAAGACCGCTATATAAAATCGTTTCCCCAGTACTTGAAGCAGGATTTATTATTGAAAAGCTATTAGAGCCGATGCCAACAGAAAAGTTTAAAGAGTTACAACCTGAAGTATATGAAAAACTAACTAAAAGACCGCAATTTCTTTTTATAAGAGCAAGGAAAAATTAATGCCTAACAGCTTGCCAGCGGTTCATGTGCCGTTAGTGTTGGGCAATAAAGAAAATGGGGACGGTACTAACGAGTCAAATGATGCCGGTAGTGCATGGCTTTGCAAGTATCTGGTAGCAAAGTTATAAGAAATAGAAGAAAGTAAGGTAATGGCCAAGTGTTTCTTAGATGGAGTGTTAAGCAATGGCAAAAAGTCTGTAGAAATCTATTGCCATAAAATAAGTAACTTTGTAAAATAAATACAAAATTTAGTAGGGGTTTCCTGATTTAGGAGTTAAAATAATATTATATTATATTCCTTTTAGAGTATAAGTAAAGAGCAAAAAGAGCGTCCCTTTGCTTCTTACAAATTATACGACTCTAAGAATTGTTACTAAGACCTTGAGGGGGGAACTATGTATAATCAAATAATGAATATCCTTAAAAAAAGGTTTTGTCCGTGGTGCCTTATAATAACGATTGTATTAAGCTATGTTATTTTTTATAAAATCTTTAAAGGTAGTATAACTATAAAGGCGATCAAAGAAATTGTAGGGTTCGAAGTGAATGGAACAATTGGGGTATTAGCGATAATAATCGCATTAGCTTCAGGTAATTTTTCTTGTAAGAGAGAGGAGTTTAGACGACACAGCGCTTATAGATTAAAAGCAATATACGCAGGATTCTTTACGCTAGTAAGTGCATCTATAACATACGTTTTAATTACTGTTATTTGGGGATATGATGAAAATTTTGAAGTATATAATAGTTGGCCAATATTTTTTACTACGGCAATATTTATTTATACGATGCTTACCACGTTTATATCGCTGATAAGTGTAATGGATAATGAACAGTATAAAAAATGGGGACGGTACTAACGAGTCAGATGACGCCGGCAGTGCATGGTTTTGTAAGTATCTTGCGATACGTTTCTAAACACTATAACAACCTCTTTCCTCAATAAAATAATAAAACACCTCATATTCATCTCCCTCAAGGGGCCTAACGGAATGAATAAAAGACGTTTATCCGACGGCAAATATATAGTTAGTATACCTACTTAAGTCAGTAAGTAAAGCAAGGCTACTTGCTCCATATGAATAATTTGATAGATTATCATGACTAACAGTTACCGTAAAACAATCAAATTATGTCAATTTTATACAAAAATTAGCAGGGGTTTCCTTATTTAGAATCTAAATTAGTATTATATTCCAAATGAATTTCAAAGTTTAGATGCACATAAACCAAAGAATAATGAGGGAGATGGAGAACATGGATTTTATTGATCAGCTAAAACAGTTTTCTAATCGAGTATCTCAACTCAAGGATCAGATTATGACAGAAGAGGCCACTAAAACATCTATGATTATGCCTTTCTTTCAAATTCTTGGTTATGATGTATTTAATCCTTCCGAATTTGTGCCTGAATTTACTGCAGACGTGGGCATTAAAAAGGGAGAAAAAGTTGACTATGCCATTCTTTCTAATAACAATCCTGTCATTCTTATTGAAGCTAAATGGTGTGGCGAAAACTTAAGCAAACACGATTCACAGCTTTTTCGGTATTTTGGCACTACTTCAGCAAAGTTTGCTATATTAACCAACGGATTTATATATAAATTTTATACCGATCTTGAAAACCCTAATGTAATGGATGATAAGCCTTTTTTTGAATTTAACCTGTTGGATATTAAGGAATCCACGGTCGCAGAATTGAAAAAGTTTCATAAACAATCTTTTGATATTGATACGGTCTTTAATACCGCATCGGAACTAAAATATGCAGGGCAGATAAGGCAGTATTTAGCGCAGCAGTTATCTGAACCGGACGATAACTTTGTAAATTTCTTATTGGGAGAAATTTATTCTGGCAGAAAAACACAAGCTATTATTGAGAAATTCCGGGGAACAGTAAAAAACTCACTCAACCAATTTGTAAGTGAAATTATGAATGACCGTATTAAGGCCGCACTGGATCAGACGCAAGCCAAAGAGTCAATAAAAGAAACTACTGAACAAGTGGCAGCTTCCGCGCAATCAATTGAAGAAGAAAAAAGCAAGATTGTTACGACAGATGATGAATTGGAGGCTTTCTATATCATAAAAGCCATTTTGCGGTCTGTTGTAGCTCCAGCCCGGCTAGCTCATAGGGATACAGAATCCTACTTTGGTATATTGCTGGATGATAATAAATTAAAATGGATTTGTCGCCTCCAGCTTGATGGACATAAGAAGTATCTAATCATTCCTGATAAAGACAAAAAACCTGTTAAATATCCAATTGAATCAATAGACAATATATACGAGCATCAGGCGGTTCTTGAAGAGGCAGTGTGCCGGTATTTATGTTGAAGTTGGATAAAGTAAAGGATATCTATATGGAATTCACGGCTTGCAGGCAGTGCCGTGAATTTTCCGAGTACCATAAATTTAGTCCTAGTTGCCACGGGAGAGGCGAGCGAGGTTTGATGATCGTGGGTGAGTCGTCGCACAAGCCGAGCATAGACGCCGGGAGGTACTACGCGAATGGGTCTGTCCGTTCCCTACTGGCAGAGGTCGTAGATCTCGAACGGGATTGCCACCTATCGGACGCAATCAAGTGTGACAAACAGTTTTGTTCAGTGAAGGGAAAGACCTTAAATAGGGTGGCTGAACGTTGCTGCACTAGGTTCCTTTCAAGAGAAATCGCCCTTTTGCAGCCAACGGCCATCGTTGCAGTTGGCCGCATCGCGTTCGAGTTCCTAACGGGGATCACCGGTGGCTATGTCAGCAGGCAGAACGACGGCAAAGGGTACTTCGTGGCTGATCACCGAATTCCCGTGCATCCGGTGATCCATCCGAGCAATGCCAACAGGATGTACGGGCGAGTACCTTGGCAGATCATCCCCTATGCCGAAAGCTTCGCTCAGATTGTTAGAGATTGCTTGACTGGCGCGGGAAATTAGGAACTGGATAAATGCGTACGAGGTGATGAGGATATGAAAACCCATAGCAAGAAGGTTGCATTTGATCAACTTATGGCACAAATCCAATCGTGCGAGCGGTGTCAAAGGTTGAAAGGACGCACAAGAGTTTTTTCGCATCGAAATGGATCACTTGATGCGAGAGTTCTTTTTGTCGCGGAGGCACCTGGACGGCTCGGTGCCGATCAGACCGGCATCCCTCTTTGTGGAGATCAGACCGGCCGCAATTTTGAAATGCTCCTTGCGTCAGTAAATTGGAAGCGTGAAGACGTGTTTATTACGAATGCGATTCTTTGCAATCCCCGAGACGAGTCTGGCAATAATGACAAACCCCAGAAAGCTGAAATCTGTAACTGTGTGCGATTTCTGGAAAGAACCATTGAAATTGTTGAGCCACGTATCGTTGTGTCATTAGGGAAGCAAGCTCTCAACGCTCTCGCGGTCATTGAGCAACACCATCTCAAGCTAAGGGAAAACGTAGGACAGGACTTTGCCTGGAATGGAATTCATCTGATGCCTTTGTACCATCCCAGCCAGCAAGTTTGCAATATCCATCGTAACTTGAAACTGCAACAAGAAGATTTTTGGCGACTCCGAGATTTGCTGGCGAGGTTTTAGGTGGATTTTGCAGAGCAATGGATCATCTCTACCATGTCCTTCTTTCTTTGGGACCGGACAGCTGCCTGGAAATTATCGGCCCTGATCCGGAAGTTCTAAGCGGAGTAGCCCCGGTCCTTTCAATTGAAATTCGTCAGCGTTACGGCTGGTCACTTGAGCAGATAAGGGCAGACGGCTTGCAGATTTGTTGAACAGGGCAAAACGGCAGGAACTCATTCTGCCGAGGTCATGGAGATGCGCCGGTATACTCCTGATGGTGAGCTACTTTCCTGGCATTTGACCAATCCTATGACGATAGTTGCCAATGGCATCATCTCCATCTTTATTGACTGGGGTACTGAATTTTTTTCAGAAATTGAGCTTGCGTGAGCTTTACTGTGATAATTTAGTTTGATAACTATGCAAACCAGGGGGGCATTACACCAGTTGTTAATCGATTAGACATATTAGGGACTATGAACCTGTCCCCTTGTCCCTATCCCCTTGTCCCTAGATTGAGTACAGCCATCATTAGAAAAATTTTAAAGGCTAAAGGTGAGAGTATGAAATTTGAATCTATTTCAATTAAAAACTTTAGAAATTTTGATGAAATCAAAGTCGAATTAGCCAATAAGAATATTTTTTTTGGATTGAATGATGTTGGAAAAACAAATTTTTTATATGCATTACGATATATTTTTGATAAAGATGTTCGTGAAAGACAGGGGGACGGAGGAAGTATCTTATAGGACATAACCACCGTCCCCTTGTCCTGCGTATCTTGGTAGGCGGCGGGCTAACCTTGGAAAACATCGAACGGGTTATGGCTGAAACCGGGGCGTCGGAATTTCATTTTGGAACGGCGATTCGTGAGAACCGTTCCGTTTTGGGGGAAATCAATGAAAAGAAACTAGCCTCGCTTGTTAAGATTTTAAGGCTAAGGTGATTTTTATGATATTCATTACCGGTGATACCCACGGCGGTATCGACATGAAAAAACTTGCATCAAGCAACTTTGCCGCAGGGAAAAACCTTACGAAAGATGATTATGTGATCATTTGCGGAGACTTTGGCTGCATCTGGAACGGCAGCCGGGAAGAGGCGTGGCTGCTCAAATGGTACGAAGATAAACCTTGGACTACTCTGTTCGTCGATGGCAATCACGAAAACTTTGATATGCTGTATGATTTTCCTGTCGAAGAGTGGAATGGCGGCAAAGTACATAAAATTAACGGGTCGGTTCTCCATCTGCTGCGTGGACAAGTATTCAGTCTTGATGGGGTAAAGTTTTTTACCTTCGGCGGCGCAATGTCTACCGATAAGATCTTTCGCCGCGAGCATATTAGCTGGTGGCCGCAGGAGATACCAAACCGTGAGGAGGAGGAAGAAGCCATTCTTAATCTTGCCAAGCATAATTTCGCAGTAGATTACATCGTTACCCATACGGCTCCCACAGCCATCGTGGAATATTTAAACAGATTCGACAGGCTGCGCGATCCTACCAGCGGAATGCTGGATAAATTTGTTCCTATTCTGCAGTTCAAGCATTGGTACTTTGGCCACTTCCATACGAACCGGCAGATCCATGATCAATACACCTGTCTTTATAACGACATAATCAGACTGATATAGCCGGCACTTATAATGAGTGCCGGCTATTTTGCTGCCCTGAACGGGCGATAACTTGGTGGTGAAAGTCCACTACAGGCAGTAGGAACTGTTAGCAGCGGGCAAGGGTGTTCAGCGTGAGGAGGATGAAATAGAAAGGATGGCTGATTTAAAACGAGTGTATGGCGTGCCGACCATGGATGAGGCGGAACATCAGTTTGCATGACACTCCACTTTCATGGTGAATACCTTTTTAGTGAATTAGGGATTTGCTAATAATCAGTTTTTTTTAGCTTAAAATCAGGAGCCTTAGTCTTGATTAAATCTTGCCATGCTCTTGTAAGGTTTTTAGGTACAACAGTATACGGTGGTACGCCAATACACTTATACTCATTCTTTCCCAGTAGAGACTTGGCAGTAGCTATCGCTACCGCTATTCCTTGATCATAAGGTTGTTGTGAGCTTAATCCTATTACCATCTTTTTATTCGCCATATAAGATGCGATTTCATAATCAAGGTCAGTGGTGGCTATTACAATATCGGTTCTACTCATATCTTCCAACGCTTTAATGGCTTTAAGTGCTGGCCGCTCCCAGGTAATATAAAGCCCCTGAATTTCAGGATTTTCCTGGATCATTTGTTTACATACCTCATAAGCATTGTCGATTGCGAAAAAATCACGTTTTGCAACAATCTTAATATTAGGGGAGCATTCTCTGAATGTTTGTTCCGCAAAAAAGTCACGTTGCTTTGTAGCAAAAAATGGAGTTCCGTGGGTAAGTAAACCAATTTTAACATTCTGCTGACTCTGGAAGTAATTTTTTAAAATCATAGCCGCATTTTGGCCATTTTCACGCTCATTGACGGATATCCAACAAGCGTAATCATCTTGTTTAAAGCCCTTCGGCATATTGTTAATGAAAATCAGTTTTGTTTTTTTGGAAATTTCCTTGAATTTTTCCGCAGTTTTTTCTTCATCGGTCGGAACTGCAATGATAGCATCCGGATGTTGCATCATTATGCCTTCTAACTGGGTTATTTGCAGTTCTGGATCAAAATGGGCATCCGCTACGGATAACAGCCAGATACCATAGCGGCTAAACACTTCTTTAATAGCTTTTTCATGGAGTTTTGTCCACTCGTCACCGCTATAATGGAAGGATAAAGCGACCTTATAATTACCTGCCCGCAGTTGGTCTACTTCTTCTTCTGAAAGAACAACTTCTTCCGGATATACTGCTTTCTCGCCGAACGGACCACGAGCAATATTCTGGGTTGATTTACGTATAGTCAATTCCATGGGAACAATATATGACGACGTTTGTTTTTTTGTATTTTGTATTTTGTCAATAAGAACAGTAACGGCCAGTTGTGCCATTTCATCGGTATTTTGCCGAAATGTTGTAAGCGTTGGTGTGACTAAGTCACACCAACTATCATCGCCAAAGCCAATAATCGACATATCCTTGGGGCATTCCATACCCATGTCGGCGATAGTTTTCAAAAGCCGAAGCGTTAAAGTATTACCGCCAGCAAACCAAGCAGTAGGAACAGGATCTTCCTTCATTCGTTTTGAAATTTCAGTCTCAATTTCTTGGTTAAGATCAACCCGTAAGACTAGATCATCTGAATAGACAATATTATAATCCAGCAATGCCTTTTTATAGCCGGTAAGTCGATCCTCTATAGTAGTTAGTTTTTTCTTTTCTAATAGCAGTACGATATTTTCATGTCCGCACTTTATTAAATGCTCTGTTCCTTTATAGGCTGCTTGGACATTGTCAGAAAGAATATTATCGACAGATATACCATACATGGTTCTTTCCAGGCAGACAAAAGGAAGGTGGGAAGCAATCAGTTTTTTGTATGTTGAAGCGTTTTCACTAACCGGTGTAATAATTAATCCCGCAATCCGGCGATTTGACATAAGTTCTGTTATAATGTGTTTCTCTTGTTTGAGATCATCTTCCGAAAAATAGGTTGATAAAATAAACCCTGCATCTGCTAGATAACGTGAGAGAAATGATACTAGCTGAAAATAAACAATGCTGTAAGTATTGGGGATTAAAAAAGCAATTTCGGACTGCTTTCCTACACGATATTGCTTTATTTTTTTTATGTTCAGTTTTGCAGAATACCCTGTTTCTTCGATCACACGTTCTACTTTTTGAGTTAACTCAGGACTGACATACCTGGTTTTGTTAATTACATGTGAAACAGTGGCAATAGAAACATTTGCTTTCATTGCCACTTCTTTTATAGTTAAACTCATGGCTTATAATAGCCCCTTTTCTTAAATTTTTACGTAAATTATAACATTGAATAACGAATTTGAAAACTATATGTAAAGGTTCTTTTCCTGATTTGTGCATGAATGTTCTTGCTCTAGCTGGATAAAGGCTAAATGTATAAACCTAATTTATTATAGCATAATGCATATAAATTTGAAATATTAAAAAATGATTGACAATTCGCAAAATAACGTGTTATGATTTACGTAAATAAAACGGTAAATAAAATCATTTAAAGGATTAAGCGTAATTTTATAATAATACTAAAAAAAATTACGTAAAAAATATATGCTGCATTTAAAGGGGGATTTTATTAATGTTAGCGGCAAAAATTCTTGGCAAAGAGTGTATCCAAGTGGTTGAAGAGGCAATCCCCAACCCGCGGAAGGGAGAAGTACTAATTCGGATGAAAGCTTCTGCGCTGTGCCGGAGTGACTTACATCGTTATCATGGCGACAACTTGTTTGAAGATGACGATAATTCCAATATTACGCCGGGGCACGAACCTTGTGGGATTGTGGAAGCGCTAGGGGAAGGAGTGACGCAAGTTAAAATTGGCGACAGGGTCGCACTTTATCTTGGGCTTGGCTGCAGGCAATGCTCTCATTGTTTAAAGGGTGATATCATGCTGTGTCGCTCTTTTCGGTGTATTGGTTTTGCGGTAAATGGCGCTCATGCGGACTACATGACGATTCCCGAAGAAAATTGCTTATTACTGCCGGAGAAAATGGATTACATAACCGGTGCGTTGGCAACCGATGTTGGCGGTACTCTGTATACAGCCTGTAAACGGCTGCACGTTGACGGTACAAAGACGGTTGTTATTGTCGGCTGTGGACCAATGGGCAGTGGTGGAATTTTAATGGCAAAGGGATTTGGCGCTAACGTCATTGCCGTAGATGTTGATGAAAAACGATTGGCTATGGCCCGAAGCCTGGGAGCCGACTACATAATTAATTCCAGTAAGGAAGATCCGGTGAAGAAGATTAAAGAACTAACAGAGGGAGGGGCGGATGCTGCAATTGTTTGCGCTGGGGGTACGATTCCACTTGCGACAGGCCTTAATGGTGTAAAGGCGAAAGGTTGTGTGGGGCTTATTGCTGAGTCGCAAAATGCCGCAATTGATCCGAGCAATCAGTTTATCCGGACGCTAGTAGAACTAAAAGGATGTTGGTACTTTAATCGCAGCGATTGGAAAGAAATTGCTGATTTTATTATCCGGAAGGAAATTCCATTAAAAAAAATATCCAGTCATACATTTAATATATCTGAAGCTACAAAAGCATTTCCTTTATTTGATTCAGGTCAGACACAAAAAGTAGTATTTGTTTGGGATTGATGCAAAAAATAAAAAAGAAGAGGAGAGTAGTTCATGTTGAAAAAAGTTCTTTTGATTGTTTTGTCCGTGCTTTTAGCAGCAACTGTAATGACCGGTTGCGGTAACACACCTTCTGAGAACAACAAACAGGTTCAGACTGAGTCAACAAAATCTTATCCTCCCATTGATTTAAATCCCCGGGAAGCATTAAGTGTAAGCCCTGAAGGTATTAAGGCTGTTGCTCCATCGGCGCTTTCCCTGACTAATGAAGAAATTGAGCAATTAAAGAAAGGTAAATATAAAGTTGCTTTTAGTTATCATACCTTAAGCGATCAATGTAATCAGCGTAAGTTGGCAGCGGCAAAAGAAGCTCTTGCCAGCTGGGGGATTGATGTAGTTTCAGTGACTGCTGCCGAGTTCAAAGCGGAAGCTCAGGTCTCGGATATTGAAAGCGCTCTGGCCCTTAAACCGGATGTATTATTTGTCATGCCTGTTGATCCCCATTCGGTTGCCGGTGCATTGGAAAAAGTAAAAGGAACGAAGACCAAAATTGTTTTTATGGAAAATGTAGCTGCCGGGTATAAAGCGGGTGTTGATTATTTAGGAAGTGCTAGTTCGGATAGCTATGGAAATGGAAAAGCGGCTGCCGATATTATGGCCCAGCAGTTAGGGTATAAGGGCAAGGTAGCGATGATGTTCTATGATATGGATTACTTTGTGACCAACGAACGTGATCGCGGTTTTCGTGAAACTATAAAAAACAATTATCCCAATATAGAAATCGTGATGGAAGCGGGCTTTACCAATGTGAACAATACTGGTGCCGTTGCCGATGCCATTTTTGCCAAATATCCTGATATCAATGGAATTTATGCAACCTGGGATGTTCCGGCAGAAGGAGCTATTGCTTCAGCACGATCACTGGGACGTAATGATGTGATCATTACTACTTGCGATTTAGGCGATAACGCTGCCCGCTTAATTGCGGAAGACGGTATGATCAGAGGAACCGGTGCGCCGCGTTCGGCTGAACAGGGAAAAGCGGAAGCGTTAATTGCAGCCTATGGGTTGTTGGGTAAGAAACTGCCTTCCACTTTTGTGACACCGCCGGCATTACCGGTAGTAAAAGCAAATGTATTGGAAGCATATAAGATGTCATATGGAGTAGAAGCCCCGCAAGCATTAGTGGATATTGTGAAGCAACATAAAAACAATTAAACATAATTAAACGCAATTAAATAGTATGAAGCCGATGGTTAAACGGCTTCATACTATTTAAGCGGAGGTGTGAGGTGAATGATGTCTGACTATGTATTGTCGCTTGAGGGAATCCAAAAATCATTTGGGGGAGTTCCTGTATTAAAAGATGTCGACTTCAGACTTAAAAGAGGAAGTGTCCATGCGCTGGTTGGCGGGAATGGTGCGGGCAAATCGACGCTGATGAAGATACTTACAGGCATATATTCCAGTGATGCCGGAACAATCAGAATAAATGGCAAAGAAACAAAAATCAATAAATTTAACGATGCGCAAAAGAATGGTATTAGTATAATTTTTCAAGAGCTAAGTTTGATTCCAACACTAAGTGTTACAGAAAACATCTTTTTAAATAAAGAACTGAAAAAAGGTATTTTTTTGGATAAGAAAGAGATGCATAGGAAAGCGCAGTCGCTGATGAAAGAGCTTGGGATAGATATTGATGTCGAGGAACGAATCGGAAATCTGAATGTTGGATATTGTCAACTAATTGAAATCGCTAAAGCATTAAGAAAAAACGCTTCCGTGCTGGTTATGGACGAGCCGACAGCTTCGTTGAGTGATAAAGAGACGGAAATTTTGTTTAAGATAATTAATAATCTAAGAGAAAGACAAGTTTCCATTGTATATATTTCTCATCGGATGAATGAGATTTTTAAAATAGCGGATGAAATATCGGTATTATGTAATGGGAAAATTGTAGCTAGCCAGCCAACTGCCGCGTACACACTTAAATCACTGATTCAATATATGATGGGAAACAGTGCGGGGAAAACAATGGAATGGAAAGAGCGTATAACACCGGTTGGGGAGAGCTCTTTGCTAGAAGTAAGTCATTTGAAAGTAGAAGATATACTAAAGGATGTCTCTTTTACTGTCAGACAGAGGGAAGTAGTAGGGGTGGCCGGATTGATGGGAAGCGGCAGAACAGAGCTGCTGGAGTGTCTTTTTGGCATAAGAAAATTAAGTGGCGGAGAAGTCAAACTGGAAGGCAAAACAGTCCGTTTCAGGAATATCCGTCAGGCAATTGAGTATGGTGTGGCGTTAGTTCCCGAAGACAGACGGCGGCAAGGGTTAGTAATTCAGCACTTGTTAAAGGATAATCTGATTATAACGAACATGAAAACCGTTAAGCGAAGGGGGATCATTAGCAGTGAGCAGGTGAAAAAGCTTAGTGAGCGATGGATTCGGGAACTGGGAATAAAAACAGACGGTATTAATGTCAAAATGTTAAACCTCTCTGGCGGCAATCAGCAAAAATTGGTCATAGCAAAATGGCTGAACACCAAACCGAAATTACTGTTACTGGATGAGCCGACGGCTGGTGTAGATATAGTTGCTAAAGGAGAAATTATTGACTTGGTAAGGCAATTTGTTAGTCAAAACCGGGGCGTAATATTTGTTTCTTCCGAACTCTCTGAAATGATGGCTATTTGTGATCGGATTATTGTACTTAACAACGGTACGGTGACAGGCGTGTTGGAACATTGCGAAATTAAGTCCGAGGAGGTGCTGCAGCATGCAATCCAAAACCAGTGAAACAGGCGCTGAAAAGATAATTTATCAAGGTTTGAAAAATTTGGATAAGTATATGGTGTATGTTATTTTCGTTATTGTCCTCATCTTTTTTGCCGTTTGGCTGGGTAGCAACTTTTTCTCGGTTCCGAATATCATGAACATCACGCGGCAAACAGCTATGATTTCAGTTATGGCTGTAGCCATGACTTTTGTAATCGCTGCGGGTCAAATTGATTTATCGGTAGGAGCTATAGTAGCTCTATCTTCGCTGCTTGCTGCTTTGATTTTGCAGGCAACGAACAATGTCATTTTGGCAGTAACAAGCAGTTTAATCCTTGGGGCATTCATTGGAGCGGTTAATGGCTTTTTAACCACTATAGTAAGAATTCCGTCTTTTTTAACTACACTAGGAATGTTGTGTTCTGTACAAGGTGTTGCAATGTGGCTAACAGATACTAAAGCTGTTCCAATTATGAATAAAACTTTTAATTTCATTTTTGGTATGGGAATGATTTTTGGTGTTCCGATTTTGTTGTTTTGGGCAATGATTGCTTTGCTGATCGGACATTTCGCACTAAAATATTTGCCCTATGGGAAGAAGGTTCTGGCTATTGGGGGAAATTCCATTTCAGCAGCCTATTCGGGAATTAACATCCATAAGATTACCATTCTTGTTATGACTTTCAGTGGAATGGCAGCAGCCTTTGCCGGCCTTCTTTATTCCGGCAGGACTCAAACCGCCCGTTATACATACGGAATAGGTGATGAACTGTCGGTGATTGCAGCAGTGGTTTTAGGTGGAACTTCCATGTCCGGAGGAACCGGGAATATTATTGGAGCCGTTATTGGGTCGTTGCTGCTGGGAATTATAAATAATGGACTTATAATCGGGGGCCTAAATGTCAGCCAGCAGATGATGGTGCGCGGTGCGATTATAATAATCGCAGTTGCTTTGAACAATGTTGAGTATCTGAAACAAAATATTGAATACATCAAAAGGAATATTAAAGAACTAAAAAAAAATCAGATTAGTCGTTTTCAGTAACGTAAAATTCATTTTTAGGGGGAAAGACATATGAAATATTCATTTAACACATGGGCGTATAGCAGTTTTCCCTGCTGGGTTCCCGCTTATCCGCTGAAAGACACAATTGAACGATTAGCCCGGATTGGCTATGACGCTATTGAACTAGGCTGCGCATCGCCGCATGCCTGGCCTTATTTTCTGGATGCTGCTAAACGTAAAGAAATTAATAAATGGTTAAAAGACAGTAATATTGTGTTTTCTTCCTTGCTCCCCGCTCCGGGCGGCGGACCGGGCGCCAATATTGCTTCTGCCATGAAAGAAGAGCGGGAATGGTCCGTGCAGTATGTAAAGGACGTAATTGATATGGCGGATGATTTTAACTGTCATACTGTGCTCATTGTATGTGGTTGGTATATTTATGGGACCAAACAGGAAGAGGCGTGGAAATATTCGCGGGAAAGTATTCGTAATATTGCGGAATACGCGCGGCGAAAAGGTACCCGGCTGTGCCTTGAACCAACGCCAACGGACAGCAATCTGGTTGAAACAGCGGATGATGCACTGATTATGAAAGACCAGGTTGGTATGGACAATGTTTTCGTTATGTTTGATACGGCGCATGCTTTATACCGCAATGAACCGCCGACAGACTACATTTACCGCATGGGAAATGATCTGAAACATGTTCATCTGACCGATTATGACAGAAAAGCTCCTGGCACCGGCGGATGTGATTTTGTGGCAATTATGCAGGCATTAAAGGATGTCGATTATGCTGGGTACGTAACCATGGAAACAGGTTTTCCTACGAGGGGGATTCACCCGGATTCCTGTGCCAGAATTTCATTAGAAAATCTAAAGGCCATTGAAGGTACGCTTAAATAAAGGCTTTTTCACAATACGAAAGAAAGTAAAGCCAACCATGCAGGCAGAGCCAAAAGGTTTATAACCAATACTTCTTATTGAATGCAACGATGTAAAGGGAGAGAACTGATTATGATTAAAGTAGGTATTATTGGCTGTGGTAAAATTGCGCAGGTGCGTCATTTGCCCGAATATATGGATAATAAAAACGTAAATATTGCCGGATTGTATGATTTGTGCTATTCACGGGCCACGGAAATGGCCGAAAAATATGGGGGGAAAGTTTATGAATCATATCAGCAATTATTAGCTGATCCGACGATTGAGGCTGTCAGTGTTTGTGCCGCTAATGCCGTTCATTGCGAAATTACAGTAGCCGCATTGGAAAACGGCAAACATGTTCTTTGTGAGAAGCCAATGGCGACTACACTGGATGAATGTAAAAGAATGGTTGCTGCCGCGGAAAAGACGGGAAAGTTTTTGATGATTGGCCATAATCAACGTCTTACCAAGACACATGCTATGGCCCGACGTTTAATTCAGGAGGGTATGATTGGCCATATTATTACGTTTAGGACCGTTTTTGGACATGGCGGACCGGAAACCTGGGCAATCGACAGCAAAAATGTCTGGTTTTTTGATAAAAAAACAGCAGTGTTTGGTGCTATGGCAGATCTTGGAATTCATAAGACAGATTTAATTCAATTTTTAACTGGGGAGAAAATCTCGGAAGTGACTGCCTATTTGGGTACATTGGACAAAAAAACAGCGGATGGACAGTTTATTGGCGTAGATGATAATGCGATTTGCATTTATCAAATGTCTGGCGGAGCCATAGGAACCATGACGGCAAGCTGGAACTACTACGGGGCGGAGGATAATTCGACGATTCTTTATGGTACCAAGGGAATTATGCGTCTTTATGATGACCCGCACTATTCTATAATTATCGAACTCAAAACCGGTGAGAAGATTCATTATGAGGTAGATCAGATACAAACGAATGATAAACAGACAAAATCCGGTATTATTGATTTATGGGTGGATTGCCTGGTAAATAATACGGCGCCGGAAATATCCGGAGCTGAAGCGCTGAGCGCCATGAAAGCAGTATTTGCTGCAATAGAATCATCAAACACCGGGAAAAGAGTGAAAATTGATTAAAAGTTGGGAGTGAGAAGATGACACGGCCAGTAACTTTGGCATCGGGGCAATTTGGTGACCTTTCCCTGGAAAAGCTATGCGCTTTAGCACAAAAATCAGGTTATGAGGGACTGGAACTGGCGACCCATGCTCATTTTGATGTAAACCGGGCTTTGAATGACGAAACATATATAGCCTACGTACAAGATACATTGAAAAAATATAACCTAAAATGCTGGGCGATTTCTGCTCATCTTGCAGGGCAGTGTGTAGGCGATAACTGGGATCGGCGTCTGGATAATTTTGCTCCAAAACATATTTCCGGGCAGCCGGAAAAGATTCGTATATGGGCTATCGAAGAAATGAAGCGTACCGCTCTGGCTGCAAGAAAAATGGATGTTTTGGTAATTAACGGTTTTTTAGGTTCCCCAATTTGGGCATGGTGGTATTCTTACCCACAGACTACGCCGGAAATGGTAGAAGCTGGGTTTCATAAAATTTATGATCTATGGACACCAATTTTTGATGTCTTTGATGAACAGGAGATTCGTTTTGCCTTAGAGGTCCATCCTACCGAAATTGCGTTTGATTACTATTCAACGGAACGTTTGTTGGAAAAGTTTCACTATCGTCCTACACTAGGTTTGAATTATGATCCCAGTCATCTGGTTTGGCAAGGCGTAAATGAACTGACATTTCTGCGGGATTTTGCCAACCGCATCTATCATGTGCATATGAAGGATGTCAAGCTGCAGCGTAATGAAAAGGCCGGGATACTGGGATCGCATCTGGAGTTTGGTGATACTCGCCGGGCCTGGAATTTTGTTTCAGTCGGGCATGGGAATGTTGATTTTGATGGTATTATCAGGGAACTCAACCAAATAGGTTATGAAGGACCGTTATCCGTAGAGTGGGAAGATTCGGGCATGAAGCGTGAATTTGGTGCGGCAGAGGCATGCGCTTATGTAAGGAAAATTAATTTTTCTCCGTCGCATATTGCGTTTGATGCAGCACTTAAAGCGGATAATTGACCTTCATGTTTTTTAAGAAACGGTGGAAGATAAACCTTAATAAATCAGACTGATATAGCCAGCACTTATAATGAGTGCCGGCTATTTTTAGCGGAGCGGGGACGTTGCCTGGCAGCGCGTTTTTTGAATTCAGCGGATTCACTGTGTCATGGTAGATTGCCGGAGATGGTTCTGATTCAAAGACAAGGGGAGAATTGACGAAAATAAGTGGAGAGGAAAAATTTAACAGATAACTTTTGCAGGAATTTTGTATGAACCAGTCTAAATAGTGATACAATGCATGCAAGTTGTAATTAATTGTTAATTAAGGATAGGGATATATGGACGAATTGGATTTGCGAGCTATTATAGAGACAAGCTATCTGCATACCGATAACACCTGGCGCTACCGGGCTATTTTGCGGTACTGCTTTGTGCAGCATGAAAGGCTGCACCATTATATATACCCGGAGGAGATCTACGGAGCTCTTAAAGAAAGTCCGTTTTTTACCACTTATAGTGAAGAACAACTGCAGCAGGATTTAAAACAATTGGTGGATTGGAAAAATCTCATTCCACGGCAGGAAACAGGACGGGTACATACTATAGAAGATTTTAAGCGGAAAAAGTTCCGTTATCAGTGTACGCCTTATACGATAGAAATCGAACGGATGGTACAGCGGCTGCAGCAACTAGGCAGTGGTTTTGCCGGTGGTTCGCTGGAAGTGACGCTGTTTGAACGTCTGCAGGCAGCATTGCTGCGCTTTCTGGAGCAGGGACCAACGCTGGAGGCCGGGGAGTTGAACCGTACCTGGGAAGATTTGTACGGTTATTTCCGGGACATGGTGCAGAATGCTTCCGATTATCTGGCTCATTTGAAAAGCGACAAGGTGGAGGAGCAGATGATGACGGAGGCCTTTGTCGCTTATAAAAATGCTTTTACGCAATATCTGCAGAATTTTATTTTAAGTATGCAGCGGGCTTCGTTTAAAATAGAGGCGCTGTTGAAGCGGACAAACCCGGACAAACTGATGGCCCTGGCCGGTAAGCTGGCTGACTATCAGCTAACGATTCCCCGGATGGATGTTCAGCCCAGCCGGGAAGAATGGATGGACAGTTATCAGGATCGATACCGCAGCCTGGCCGAATGGTTCCTTGGCCGCAACGGATTGCCCAGTGAACTGGTGACACTGCAAAACGAGACGACCGACACCATTCGCCGCATTGCCCGGTTTGCTCAGCGGCTGGGTGAACGGCATCAGGCCTTTCGCAGCCGCCGTCATGATTATCTGCACTTGGCAGGCTGGTTTGCCGGTCTGACGGATATCGGGGAAGCGCATAAACTGTCGGCACTGCTCTTTGGCGTGGCGCACAGCCGCCATCTGTATGCGGAGCCGCGTTTGAGCGAAGATATGGAGCAAGGCGTTATGGAGGAACTGCCGACCGAGGTTTTGACACCGCCGCGTGTCGTAGGGTACCGGGAAAAAAGCCGGCCTGGGGCGCTTCAGGACCGGACGGCCGAGAAACAGGCCGCACTCCGGGCCTATATTGCCGAGCAACGGCGGCAGGAACAACTGATTGATCAGCTCATTGATGATCATAAAATTGTGCTGGCCGATTTACCGCCGATTGAACCTTTTGTTCGTAAGACTTTGCTAAATTGGATTGCCCGCTGTATGCAGAGTCAGGAGCGGTATATCCAAACGGAAACAGGACGGAAGATTCGCCTGCTGGCCGACGCTGCCGACCGGCGGATTCAGCTGAAAAGTACGGACGGAATACTGGAAATGCCCAATTTTACCTTGCAATTTGAGGAGCGAAGAAAAGGCGGTGCGCTATGACGGATCAGGAAGATGTCAGGGAAGCGCTGGCGCTGCTGCTGGAAAACTACTGGGTGCTTCGCCAGGAACAGCCGGACCAGTACAATCTGATCCGTCGCTGTGAACCGAAGCTGAGAAATTATTTCTTTGAAAAATGCGGTTGGCGGTTGCTCCAAAACCCCCAGTTTTATAAATTGGAAAAAATTCCGGCTCAGCCGCAAAGCTGGATGGGAATTAATGCGTTTCAACAGCCCCGTGACTATGCGCTGTTTTGCTGTTTCATGGCCTTTCTGGAGGAAAAGGATGTGGAAGAGCAATTTTTGCTCAGCGATTTATGCGAAAGCCTGTTAGCCTTGTATCCGCATGAAGCAGAGCTTGTCAGCCGGTTAAACTGGGAAAACTATGAACACCGGCGGGCGCTGGTACGGGTGCTGGCCTTTGCCGAAGCGGCCAGCCTTATTTATCTGGTGGACGGAGACGGCGAACAGTTTGCCATGCGTCAGGAGGGAGAGGCGCTGTACGAGGTGACCCTGCTGGCACGGTATTTCCTGCGGTCCTATCCGAAAGATTTGCAGCAGTATGACAGCCGGCAGGCTTTGCAGGCAGCCGAGTTTTTTGATGAGGAGGCGGCTACCGGCATGGGGCGGCGGGTGCGCATTTACCGTCAGTTACTGCTGGCTGCCGCCTGTAATGCCGCCGATGCCAGGCCGGAAGACTTCATTTACTTAAGAAAGAGGGACGAAGGGACAGGTTTCACGTCCCTCTCATTATACTCTATCTATTACACTCTTAGCTATTCCCGTCATCCTAGCTAATTGCCTTATCGTAATGCCTTCTATTTTTTTCAGTTTTCGTATGGCTTCATCTCGCATCTCTTTATTTAACTGTTGCAATTGGCTAATGCTTGTAATTCCCATTTGATTTAAATAGTCCATTACAGCTTTATCTGATACTATCACTTTTTCCGTATAGTCTAAACATTGATCGCGATTATCCCCATTGTTATAATTCTTAAATAATTCTATACCCTTTGTTCTATCATTTGAAAAAATATCTAACGCCAATTCTTTATCCGTTATACCAGAATTCCCGGTATAAAGAAAATGGGGACGGTACTAACGAGTCAAATGATGCCGGTAGTGCATGGCTTTGCAAGTATCTGGTAGAAAAGTTATGAGAAATAGAAGAAAGTAAGGCAATGCCAAGTGTATCTAGCTGGAGTGTCAAGTAATGGCAATAAGTCTGTAGAAAATTATTGCCAAATAAGTAACTTTGTAAAATAAATACAAAATTTAGCAGGGTTCTCCTGATTTAGGAGCAAAAATAATATTATATTCCTTTTAGGATATGAGTAAAGAAGCAAAAAAGCGTCCCTTTGCTTCCTGTATGAAAAAGGCACTACCTTAAATTTACTTGGGATGTATGGTATACATGCGTAGAGTGTTAAGCGAGGGGATAAGAAATGGCACTATTTGAATTGATCCAAAAAGATAACCTTTTTACACAGCAGGATTATAATGACTTAGATTCACATCAGGAGAAAATACTTCTGGCTATGATTCGCCCAATCTTATTTGGTTTGCTTGTTCATTTGAAACATGAAGTTGTAAAAGACTATGGAACGATCAATGATATTTTACTGCGCCAGTTGGCAAGAGCTCACAGATATGGTTTTGGTGATTGTGGAATCTGTTTTGAATATGCTGTCCATTCTGCCATTCGTAATAATAATCCATTGGTTTTGGAACGCATTCAAGATGCGCTTTCATTATGTGGTATTAAAGGAAACAGAACCACCTCTATCCTTTTAGGTTTTGAAAAAGATGGCATCTTGCAAATTTCTAATAAATTAATTAATAATTTGACACCAGACTCCAAGTTGATTATTAATCTACATGGAGAATCTATCAAAATAAAAGAACACATAGATGCCATGATAAACTCGTTCCGAAAGCAATCTTTGAGGGGCTCACTGCCTACGGTAATCCGTGGTATATGGCAAGCTGACTTATTCATTGGAAATACAGATTCGGATATGTGGGTGGCGGCATCAGTTAAAATAAATCGTATGTTGTTAAAACATTCGAGAGGATTGTGTCTTGGAATTATTCCGGCAAGTTGGAATAATGAACCTACATGCTCTTCCAAAGACGGTATGGTTGTTTGCCCATTACTGTATAACAAAAGTTTTATGGAATATTTCTATTCATCATGGCAAATAGTTATTAAGTTTCTACAGAGCGATGCACACTTACCTAAAGAAAGGGAGCTTCATCATCCTGTGGAGAGGAAAGTTGCGAAATATCTTGAATCGATGAGAGAGAGCCCTGTTCTTGAATTGGTTGATAATGATTTAAGGCAACTTGCACATCCCACCCTTATTGAACCAAAAGTATCAAAAATTGAAACTATTGATTTTTTTGACACATCTATAAAACACGAATCAAATATGACAATCTTCGTTCCAGATTCTTTGCGGCGTCCCCATTAAGTAGATATTAAACAACGGATTACTCAGTTTCCCTTAGAATAGCTTAATATTTGATAATCAGCTATTAAGCAGCTAGTTTTCCAGAGTAATATGTGCGTGTGTTAACCACCCCAGCCGTTAGTTGTTTCTGAAAACCATAAAAAATAAGCTATAAAGCCGGCCCACATTTTTTCATGGTGGAGCCGGTTTTCGGCTAGAGAAAACATGGGGACAGGCATTTTATTGTCTTTGCGAAAATCAGCAATGGTGCGATAATCCGGTTTTAACTCTTTAAGCAGCCACATGAGCTCCATATTTCTTTTGCATTCATTTTCAAGTTTTCGTGACGTCCGAATGCCGTTAAGGAACATCAAAAAATGTAATCGACCGGACAATTTGGGACAATTAACCAGTCCCCATGTCCCTTATAAAAAAATTGCCAATAATTTTGAAACTCAGTTGAGGTAAGGAAATGTTTTATTTTGTTATCTTAAAATATATAGTAAAGGACTGATAGATATTAATAAAAAGTTACATGCTGTGTTAATCAAAGCATTCGTTATCGGTTGGATAATACTCATAATTGCTTGGTATATGCAATATTGTAATAATCCATATGACTTTCTTACAAATGCTACACAGCAATGGTGGCAGAATGTATTGTTAAATACAGGAGCGGGATTATTAACAAGCATAGCATTAATATATTTTTATGATTTAGTTTTGTTAAAACAGAATGAGCAAGATAAGACGCTAAAAAAAAGAATTGCTTTGGATAGTCTGTATAAAATATTGGATGACCATTATCGGCACATTATCTATGGAATGTTTCGTTCTGCGTCTTTAACCGAAAGGCAAATTACATCTTTAGATTACTTGGTTTCAGATGAATATTTCAACGAAGTTGAATATCTTGATTTAAATAGGTCTCCATACTTGGATAAGAACAATGAAAAACAAGATATAGTTGAAGACTATAGCTTTATTCCACGCAACTATCAAATAATATTGGATTACAACAAACGACTTGCGCAATATCTTTTGAATGAAGTTTTGATAGTGTATGGTCAATTCTTAGAAGCAGAACTTTGTGAAGTAATTCAAGAATTTAGATTTTCGCCTTTTGTTATATATTCTCATCAATTGCCACAATTGACGAAATGGCATAGTCAAGCTTTTTTTAAGATGTTATCACCGCTGGCAGTAAAAGGGACAATTGCCCCCAATGGATTTGATATGGATGAAAACAAAAAATTGATGAGTGCATGGAAAAAACATAACGAGTTATTCATTAAAATAGTCGAAATGTATAATCAAGATACTTCTAACAAAAACAAATTTGACATAGCAAAAATTGTTAACGATGTAAAAATAGAATGGGGTCATTGCAGAATAAAAAATTGTAAAGTTGAGCCAGGTAAATATTCTTTAGAAGATACTAATGGAGAAACAGATATTAATAAAATTATGCTTGGAAAAATTATTGCTATTGAAGAACAACTGAAGAAAGTACTCGGTAGTTTATATCCAGAAAATAAGGATGAAACAATAGTCCCTACCTATTACAACACCCCATAACCTGGTGTGAAGAAGCGTTTGCGAAAGCGAGAGAAGAAGACAAGCCGATATTTTTTAGTTGTGACTATAGTACGTCTAAGTTGATGGAACTGATTTATTCATAGCTATATGGGCAAAAACCAGCATTTTGACGATGCTGGTTTTTACTTGCAGGATAATTTTACTATTTGGCAAATGTAAATAAACAGTTAGGGGTAATAGAATAGTTAATATCTTGCAAGGGCGGAGTGATTTTAGCTATGTCTAAATTCAAACAAATCGAACGTGAAATTCAAATTACCGAGGGTGGTAAGTTTCAAAACTTATGTAATATTTATCTATACAAAGAGGGATACGGAACCCCGACATCTTGGGGGGGAGTATCGGGAAGCGAAAAGACAAAAAAAGGGACTCCTGATGCCTATATAAAACTAGAAAACGGTAATTTTGTGTTTATAGAATATACCACCGAACAGGGCAGTGAGAAGAAAATTTTCGACAAGTTCAAGAATGACTTAGAAAAATGCTTTGACGAGAAAAAAACTGGTATACCGAAGAATAAAATAGATACAGTTATTCTCTGTTACAATTCGAAGTTGTCTGCGGAAAAAAGAACTCAGCTAGACGAATTTTGTTTAAGCCATGGAAGCAAATTAATTCATATTTCTATAGATAATTTAGCTTTTGATATTTATGATAAGTATCCACTTATTGCAAAGGACTATTTAGGGGTAGACATGGATACTGGGCAGATATTAACTGTTCAGGATTTTTTAAGTAAGCAAAACAGTCATGCTGTCCCGCTAACTAACCCGTTTCTGTTCCGTGAAACTGAGTTAGCACAGGTCATCGAACAGCTAAGTATATCGGATTTGGTAGTTATCTCAGGTAGAGCGGGTTCGGGTAAAACTAAATTAGCTTTGCAGGCAATAAGGGAGTTTTGTAAGAGTAATCCTGATTATAAAGATTTTATAATAGTAGATAAGAACCAACCTCTTCATAGTGACCTGCATACCTATCTACAACAGCAAAATTCAGTGGTGCTTATTGACGATGCAAATAGATGTAACCAGCTTAATATCTGCCTTGAACTCTTACTACCAAGAACCAATGGGAGAACAAAGATTATTTTAACAGTTAGAGATTATGCACTTAATCATCTTGAAAAATTCGTATCCCATTTAAAATATAGCCCAATTACGGTAGGAGGCTTTGATAGAACTCAGATTGCAGGGATTTTGGATAGCAGTTATGGGATAAATAATAGCCTTTGGGTTGAAAGAATCTGCAATATCGCTAAAGGAAATCCTCGATTAGCTCTTATGGCGGCAAAAGTTGCGATTGAGAATAATAGTTTTAGTGACCTGTGGAACGTGGGAATTATCTATGAATTATTTTTCAAAAATCTTCTGAATGAAGTTGATGCACTTAATGACCTGAAGGTTCTCAAAACGTTAGGATTACTTTCTTACTTTAGGGTTCTGGGAATTGATTTTCCAATCTGTGAGGACATCTACAAGGTGTTTGAAATTGATAAGCATGATTTCTGGGAAAGCCTAGTAGTGTTGGACAAACTAGAGCTTGTTGACCTATATGATAACCAAGTGGTTAAAATTTCTGACCAAATTCAATCTACTTTTTTCTTTTACAAAGTTGTAGTGGATAGAAAACTTATATCATTTAGTGATTTACTAAGTTGTTTCTTCTACACAAAACCAAAACTGATGCGTGATGCTCTTTACCCAGTTATTGATATTTTTGGGTATGATAAAACCTCGGAAAGACTTAGTTCCGATATTGATGTGGCGTGGAATAATATAAAGCATTCAGACAGTAATACTTGCCTAAACTTTGCTGAGACATTTTGGATATTCAAACAGATAGAAGTTATTTCGACACTTAATAGATTGATTGATTCAATCAATCCAGATATTTGCGAGGAACCTATAATTTACAATATGGCGGCATCTTGCTCAGACAGAGTTTTAGACATCCTAGTGCAATACAAATATACTGCAAACGTATCATTGGCTATAGACACAATGCTATACTATGTTTCAAAACAACCACAACTAATGGGGCAACTCATATATTGTTTTATGAATAGAATGGGTTATACGCATGATAGTCATGCGTATGGGTATAGTGTTCAATTAACCTTATTTGAGTCTTTACTAGCAAAAACGGATATGTTTAGTTTCTGTAGAGAAATTATATTAAGTATAGCCAATCATTTTTTAAAGTGCGAACAGAGCGATAATCTAATGGAGGGAAGGGTTGTTCATTTTACTAGGTTCTCATTAGTGTTAACAACAGAGCAAGAAAAGTTGCGTTCAATAATTTTATCTTTTCTCTCAACTAGCGCAAATAGCAAAGAGATAAGCATGTTTCTTGCCCAATACATTAGTGACATGAGATACGATACTCTAGGAATGAAAAGCAAAGATAAATCTCGTATAATTCAATTTGATGCCCAGTTTCTTGTAACATACATAAGAAATAACTTTGATAGTGCAAACTATCGTCAATGCCATTTAGCTCATAATTACTTTAAACTTCTAAAGTTGGATACTACATATGGTGTAATCATCTCCGAATTAAAGCAAAAATTTAATCACCCACACTACAAAATGTATTGTTTGCTTAATATTGATAGAGCGGAAACAAAACTGCTTCGAGATGAATGCTCCAACTGGGAAGAGGTTGAAAAAATAAAGGAGAGCATGATATTAAAACGATTTGCTCGTTTTGATACTATACAGTTTGAACAACTTGTTGATGCACTTGAAGACATCCTAACGTGTAATATAGACCATAACGAGTGGAGCATTACTCGGTCATTTGAAACGATTTTAATAGGTCTTGTTAAGGATAATCAGGCTATGTTTGAATGTGTCCTGAAGTATGTTCAGGGGACTGGGAATAAGATTAAGCTAAGAGGTGGATTCTTAATAACAAAATATTTAGCTTGTTACCCCGAAAAACATAGAGATTTATTTGTTATGCTAAAAGAGCACGATTATGCGTGCAAGGAAGAGTGGTTATTATCCTTCTTTGAAGCATTACCGCAAGAAATGACAAATAGGTATTATTATTATGAGTTAATCTCGTTGCTTGAAAATAGAAGCTATATTACTATTTTGAATTTCGACTTTTTAAATAAGTTTACTTCATTTGACCCGAGCGTATATATAACGGTTGTACGTTTGTTACTTGGGCAGACAAAGAAGTTCCCATTTAACTTTGATTTACTTTTTAATTACTTGACCGATGCGGGTCAGCGTTTACGAGTTCTATTTAAAGACGATATAGAGTTGTTTGAAGAGTTATATCTATATCAGCTTTCAATCGATAGAAATGAAGACTATAATGGTTCTGTTCTCCGACAAATTCTTGAACTTGATGCCACATTTATTCTGAAGTATTTAGATTGGAGATTTAGTAGTGAAAAGTATGTTTCAAATGTTAGCGAGGAAAGAAGATATGGTTTCATTTGGGATATGGAGAACTACAAAGAGATTGTAGACAGTGTTTTCGATTATTTTTCCGTTAGGGGAAATTTATGGGAAGATGAATTTATTGAAGTATTCTTTGAAAATACTGCAACAAATGAAAAAGCCAAGAAATATATCGAGGATTTTATAGCAGAGCAATACTTAGACAGTAGAAAGATGCATTTGATTTTTATACCTGTTGTTTACCATATGACTGATAAATTTCCGCACTTTTGTAGCATCTTTCTAAAACATAATAAGAATATTGAGGTCTTTAAGAATATTTACTTTGAAGAGAGGGGCTTTTCAGGGAACGGCTCGTTTATTCCAGCCTATGAAGCTAGAAGGGCATTTTGGAAATCCATTCTCCCTATATTAAACACAAGGGAATTCATTTACCATAAAGAGTTTGTTAGCGAGCATATAAGTTACTATGGTCGACGCATAGAGGAAGAACGAATTAGGAACTTCATCGATGACTGTGTATGGTAAATGAATCGGAAAATGTTTCTTTGATTCTCATATGATAATCGGGTAGCTTTCGGGTGTCCTGCGATGCATGGCTATTATGGAATTTTTTGCAATTTTATAAAGGAAATCTAAAAATCACGGAGAAAGTATTATTATTAATCACTTACTTTTGAGGGGAGAGGATACCTAATGACTGCAACTGAGACGCTCGGAATGTTTCACGAGTATCGCTATGTGGTTCTTGGCCTATTGCTCCCAAACCCCATCCTTTACCCATCATTGGTGGGATTTTGGTCAGGAGCATTAGCCGTAGCCATTCTGTACATAGGTTTTTTTGAATGGTTTGAAAGGTAATAAAAATTACCATTCAATAATTTTCATAATTTGAATATAATATTATAAGGATTTTGCTTTATTATAGGTTCTGTGATACTATGGTTCTATTGACATATATAGATATATTGAATATAATAATATCAAAGAAAGTTAAATATTACCGCTAGCTGATATTCGGTATATAGGCGGTATTAAATCTGGTGTTTCACAGCCGTATAAGTGTGAGACGTTAAATCTGGTGTTTCACAGCCGTATAAATGCGAGACGTTAAATCTGGTGTTTCACAGCCGTATAAGTGTGAGGCGTTAAATCTGGTAGGGAACTCATTTGAGTTCCCTACTGTACTTTGGAAGGTAAAATGGATATCAAATACGATAACTTTGGATTTTACAAAATAAACATTGATTATGTTAAATATTTGCATTCAAAGGATTCTCAAGTTTTTTATGATAATACCCCAGATTATAGTAGAAAACCCTATTTGGGATTGATTACTCAACTGGGTGGATTTACATATTGTATGCCGCTTACTTCTGCAAAACCAAGACAGATTGGGTGGGCAAATATTACAGAACATAATTATGTAATACATGAATATATTGCATCTTCTGAAATTCATGGCAATGATGTTTATAAAAAAGTAGGTTCAGATAAGTTTAAAAAGCTATTGTCGGTTTTAGAAATAAGAAAAATGATTCCAGTAGACGACACACTTTATGATTTTATTGATTTCTCAAAGATAGCAGATACTAAATATAAGGATTTACTTGAAAAAGAATACAATTTTTTGAAATTATTTAAAAGCGATATTTTAAACAAGGCAGAGGTATTATATCATAAACAAATTAACACTAATAATATTAAACCTTGTTATTGTAACTTTAAATTATTAGAAACTGCGTTTTCACAATATAAAACAGTACAAATAGGTAAGACCCAAGCGGCTGCTACCATTACCGCAAGTAAAATCGAGGCAGCCGCCGCCGAGAGTAAATCTGAAGTGACAATTGCTAAAAAAGAGTAGAGCCGAGAGGCTCTTTTCTTATAATTAAGCATAATAAAAAAGTAAGCGTCAAACCCTTCATCACATATCATTCGATATTACAGACATGCTAATATAATAAAAAAGCGAGAATGGATTACAGAGATCAGGTTAGTCCCTGGATCTCAAAAAAAACCATCTCGCAAAACGGCATTGAATTCGTTAAACTGCTTTTGAATCAACTTCTTGTGCTGGGCATCTGATAAACCTTCCGCCTGATCGAATCCTTCTTCGGCGATGTAAAAGTTAAAGCATTCCGCCAGAGCGCGATTTGCTTTTTCCATCTTGGAATAATGTTTTATCAGACAATAACTGAAATCAAGATCGAAATCCATGCGGCTACGTTCACCGTCTAGATACGACTGGACATAGTCTAGCATAAATTGAGTGGATGCATTCTTTGGCATATCAAACATGCTCCTTTTTCATTGACATACGGCATTTTTCTGGGACAGCATCACCCCACGGTAATAGAGCATCTAATTTCCTAGCTGATGTGGATGGAACGGTTTCAAGAAGAAACTTCAAATACTCAAAGGGCAGAAGATCATTTGCTTTGGCAGTCTCGATGATCGAATAAACTACAGCACTTGAAGTAGCACCTTTAACAGTATTGCAGAACAACCAATTTTTGCGACCTAAAGCAAACGGTCGTATGGCATTTTCAGCCCGGTTGTTTGAAATTTCAGTTCGCCCATCAATGTAGACATTCATCAGCCATTTGCGCTGGTCCAGTGCGTAATTCACAGCTTTACCCATTGCGGTCTTCGGCAGAATACGAAGCGTTTGGAGCCACTCAAAAAAAGCCTCTGCCTGAGGCTTAGATTTTTGCAATCTTAATTCTTGCCGTTCTTTCGGGGCAATATTTTCCCATTGCTTTTCCAAATGGAACAGTAGTCCGATGTGCCGAATCGCACCATTTGCCGAAGATACCTCCCTTTCATTGGAGGGCATGGCTTTCAGAGCCTCTTCGAATTTACGGCGCATATGTACCCAGCAACCCACAACAGTAATTTCGGGCAATGTATGATAGGCAGCGTAACCATCGGTGTGCAAATTCCCTTAAAATCCTTTAAAAATTGTTTCGGATGGACGCCTGCTCGGCTTGGCTGATATTCAAAGACAACGATATGTCGCTTTGTATCTGCGCTTGTCCTGTATAGCCACATATAGCTGCTTGAAGTGGCAGATTTATTAGGCTCCCGAAGAATTTGCACAGTTGTTTCATCTGCATGGAGTACATCTTGCATCAACAACAGGGTCTTGTTCTGCATTCTATTTATAAAAGGTGGAACGTTAAATGAAGTATTATGATTTTTTAGTAAGAAGTCATAAAGAAGTAATTGAGAGATTAGAAGAATTACTATGCAAATATAAAGTAGAACCTGTAGGTGACGGGTACATTGATTGTATTGTTATGAAAGAAAATCTCGTAGCGTTTATTTATGAGGTTAGTGACTTAGGGATACTTATTACTTACGCAAGTTGGTGGTGCTATGTTAACCCTGAAGAGGAAATCCATACTGGTTGTCCACACGGAATGGGGGGGCCTCGCTCTAGTTACTACGAAGGATGGTTTAGTGAGCTACAGAATGATTTGTATGGATTAGAAGATAAAACAATAGAAAAAGTATTATTATCATATGATAAGCAATTAATTTATACTTTGAATATGAATACTTTATCTGGGATTAAAAAGAGACTTGAAAAACCTTTTAAGTATACGCCTAATGATTATATAGTAGGTAATAAATGCGTTAATCCAGGCTTGTGGCTATTAGTTCCCGACAATTGGAAGAGGGGTGTTCAGAAATATGAAATACGTAGCAATTGATGAACTAAATCATTTTAGTTTTCATGATGCAGAATTACAGAAGATAGATATATATGAAGATAAAATGAGATGGTTATTATCAGCAATTAATGCAACTGTACAGAATTCACAAAATTCTTATGACGAAGATATGTGTATAATCGAAGCCGAAATTATTTTTGAACATTTTAAAATAGAGAATATTGTTATTGGAGAATATAAAGTCTATGATTCAAGCCATAAGCTGATTGAATCTGTAGAAGCAATAACGGTAGATGCAGATAAATATGATGATATTCTAAAAAAAACATTGAATGGTTATTGCTATCTATACAGCATGGAGGAATTACACACTGATGATGATAAAAATGTAGTTTGTTTTATTATTGATGGTGGAGATGACACTTATCATCTTACGATTTCATTCTCTAAATCAACTGTTATATGGGATAACTATGATGGAAAAGCATGGTATGAGCATGATAAGTGGAAGAAGAAATAAAAATCATAACCATTACAACAATGTTATGATGATAGTTCGCAATAGTTGGGTCTGTAAATAGTTTTGTGCTTTTACCCTTTTTAAACTAACGATGACTTTACTTTATCAGGGAAAAATACGGACAGTTGTAACAAGATTTGACCCAGTTTTGAACTCGGCCTGTCCAATTGCGCAAAATATCCATAGTCGCTAAGTACAGCATCTTCTGTAATGATTCATCATTTGGAAAGATGCTTTTTCCTTTAGTCACCTTGCGCAATTGCCGATGGTAACTTTCAATCATATTGGTCGTATAGATGATTTTTCGGATTTCTGGAGGGTATTTGAAGAAAGTGGATAACTCTGCCCAGTTTGTTCGCCAGGAATTGACGATCAAAGGGTATTTCTTTGCCCAACTTGCCTCAAAGCCGTCTAATGCCTCAAGCGCCAGGATATCAGCGGCAGCTGTATAGACTGGTTTTAGATCGGCAAGAACCTGAGCATTGATGAAATATCGTCAGTTGTTTTCATATTACGTTCTTGGATCAGTCCGCGGATTTGTTCTTTTGTTAATAGTCCCATGCTTTTGCCCCCTTGGTATTATTGTATAATCTGGCTTGGCTATTGGCAAAAGCACAAACTATTTTACACTACCGATCAGTTTGATATGAGAAAAAACGCCCAAGACATTAATGCCTTTGGGCGTTTTTAATTATGCATGTCAGGATTGTTAGAGCGTCCTACGAGGTAATCAATAGATACATTAAAATAATCAGCAACTCTAATGAGAGTTTCAGAAGACGGCGTGGTTTTTTCTGTTTCAAATTGCCCTATTGTTCCTTTATTCTTTAGTTCGAGTTCTTCGGCAAGCTTTTGCATGGATACATTATGGTCGGTTCGTAATTTCTTTAATCGTTCAGCAAAAATTTTCTTCGGAAACATAATTTTCTCCTTGACGTTTCGCATTGCGAAACGTATAATTAAAACGTGAGTTTCGTAATACGAAACGACATATAGGTTGGAATCATTCTAAGATTATTTAAGGAGGTGGTGCCAATAACCCGTAAAAAGCTGAAAGCGAGGTGAATCAAACAAGCAAGCAGTATCGTCAGCCTGCAAGCAGGATACTGCCTGGTTCGTTGTGCCCAAAAAGAGGCACAAAAGTACAAAAACACATTCTCATTATAACCTACCTACCAAATTTCGTAAACTATCCTGTCATTTTCTCTAGTATCCTTCGCACTCGTTCGTAAACTCATTCCTGATATAAAGGAGGACTTTCCATGGATTTTTTAGTCGCCGCCGGCGAGAGCTTCATCAAGCTCATCAATACCGGTGGAGAAACCCTGGTCGGCATGATCACCGGGATTTTACCGGCGGCTTTAATTGCCCTGACCATTATGAACACCATCATTGCTCTGGTGGGGCAGGACCGGATCGAAGGCCTGGCCCAACGGTTAGCCGGGAAACAGATTCTGGTTCGTTACTTATTCCTGCCGTACCTGTCGGCGTTTTTCTTTTCTAATCCCACCGCCTTTCTGATGGGGCGGTTTTTACCGGAACGATATAAGCCCGGCTATTATGAGGCGGTGAATTGCAGCACCATGGCGCCGCTCATGTGCTTCTTTCCCCATGTCAATCCGGCCGAACTGTATGCCTGGTTAGGCGTAGCCGACGGAGTCATGAAGCTCGGGCTACCCATCGGGCCGCTGGCGGTCAGCGTCTTTTTCCTGGCCATGTTTACCACGACGTTAAAAGCCTTTGTCGTGGAAAAGATTGCCCATGCGTTAGCACGCAAGAAAGGCCTCGACTGGGGCAAGCTGGAGGCCCGGAAGCTAGGACAGCCTATGGAGGAACCTTTGCTGTAAAATCAACATAAAACAATAGAGGGGGTTCAACCTGTGAATCAACCAATTGTAGCTATTTCTCCCGGCCCACGGGGCTGGGGTGTACCGGTAGAAGTTCAGATTAAGGACAAGCGCCGGAAGATTGTCTGCATTACCGGCGGCGGCATTCATCCGGTGGCCCAGCGGATTGCCGAACTGTCCGGCGGCGAAGCGGTGGATGGGTTTTCTACCATTGTACCCGATGCCGAGACCGCCTGCGTGGTCGTCAACTGCGGCGGCACGCTACGCTTAGGGATTTTCCCGAAGAAGGGTCTGAAAACAGTAAATATCAATCCGGTCAGTCCGTCGGGGCCGTTTGCTGCCTATATTAAACCCGGTATCTATGTATCGGCGGTCGGACTGGACCAGGTACAAATCAAGAAGGAGGAAACCCCATGAGCCAGAACTTTATTTTGTCGCTCTCTTCCGTGATTGGCCGGGTGGTTAGCACCTTCGTCCAGGCGGGACGGGAGTCGGTTAAACTCATGCTTAGCACGGTCCTGCCGTTTATGGTGTTCGTCAGTGCCATTGTCGGCATCATTATGGGCAGCGGCCTCGGTCAGCGCATTGCCGACGGACTAGCCGCCTTAGCGGGTAACCCCTGGGGCCTCTTGGCCTTGGGTATGGTATCGGCCATTCCGGTACTGTCACCGATCTTAGGACCGGGGGCGGTCATCCCACAGACCATCGGTGTCTTAGTGGGAACCTTGATCGCCAGCGGCAAGATTCCGCCGCATCTGGCGTTACCGGCGCTGTTTGCCATTCACCAGCCGGTGGGAGCCGACTTTATTCCCGTGGGCTTAAGTTTAACGGAAGCCGAACCGGAAACCGCCGAAGTCGGCGTTCCGGCGGTGCTCTATGCCAAGTTTTTAGTCGCACCAATTGAAGTAGGGGCCGCCTTAGCCGTCAGCTTCTTTATTTATCAGTAAGGGAAGGAGAGTCAGACATGGATATCTACCGCACGACCATTGAGTCTATCGGCCCCTATGCCTTGGACTTTCTCGAAACCGACGTACTGATCACCTTTTACCCTCATGCCCCGGAAGGATTAAGGGATTACTGCCTGATTCTAACTCCGGCGGAGTTAGTGACAGACATTCAAGTGGGAGATTACCTGCGGCTGGGCGAAACACGCTATCCCGTGACCGCCGTAGGTCCTGTCGCCAGTGAGAACCTGCGCAATCTGGGACATATCTCGCTGCGCTTTGATGGGGCCATCACCACTCCCTGGGCTGGCAGCATCCATCTGGCGGGTGACAAACCTAGGGCAGCGAGTGCAGGAGAGATGCTGGCTATTGAGCGGGAAGCGTAGAGGAGGGCAGCGGCATGGACAGCCTGAGTCTGGAAGCCCTGCTGGTCTATCTCTTCATCCTTATCCTGTTGCAGGGGCTGCTTGGGATCTACCAACTGAAAAAGATCACCCGTACGCTGGGCCGACTACAAAAATTAGGTATTTGCGGCTGTGGTATGGCCCGTCACTGGACGGGGTGGCGGGTGTACTATCTCATTCTGGCCGACTCGACCGGACGTATCCGCAGTGCCTACCGGCTGAAAGGCATCAGCCTCGGTACCGATTTTGTGCCGGACAAACGGTTTACCTTTAGTGAGATTGCCGAACTGCTGGTCGACTATGGACAGCGAGCAAAACTAACCCTTCAAGAGACTGCCCAGCTTCGCGCTGCCGAAGAGGTTCACCGGAAACTGGCGGCATTGCAAGCCGCTCAGGCGGTCTGACACCAACATAAAGGAGAATCAACGATCATGAACCAGGAGAAATATCCGGTTACTTATGGCCGGAATCTGCTAACCACCTTAACTGACAGTAAAGAAAACTGGCTGATTGTTACCGATCCAGTCATCTGGGAAAAGCTGAAAGGACAGGTTAAGCAAGACGCGATTCAGCTCTATTTCGTTACTACCATGGAGAAAAAGGTCATGGAGGAAGAAGTCAAAACCCTGTCGGGCTTTACGCAGGTGCTGGGCCTGGGCGGTGGCATGGCTGCCGATGCGGCTAAGCTGTGGGCGACCGCTCATCAGGTGCCCTTATACCAGATGCCGACCGCCTTATCGGTCAATGCTTTTCTTTGCTACAAGACAGCGGTCCGCTATGACCATGTCGTTAAATACGAAGGCGACATTCTGCCGAAAGAGATATTGATTGATTTTGATATCCTGGAGCAGGCACCGAGGCATTTAAATTTGTCCGGTGTCGGCGACTTGTTAAGCTGCCTGACCGCTAGTTACGACTGGAAGATCAATGCCTTAATCACCAAATCCCACGCCTTTGACCAGCGAATCTATGATGAAACGCAAGAAATGCTGGACCTACTAGCCGAGTATATGGGCGATATCGTACAGAACAAGGAGCCGGGTCTGCGCTTTATCGTCCGGGCCTATAAAGAGATTGCCGAACACAGCTACCGGATGCGGCATACCATGTGGGAAGACGGTTCGGAGCATAATGTCTTTATGAATCTGGAACGGATCACCGGCAGGCAGTTCCTGCACGGCCAAGCCGTTTGCCTGGGTGTTTACTTCATGTCGGCTTTCCAGGATAACCAGCACGAACGGGCGGTGTCACTGATTCAGCGGTCGGAGCTTGATATCCGGCCCCAGGCGCTGCAGGTGACGATCGACGATATCCGGCAGGCGCTCTTAACGCTGAACCAGTTTGTCCGGGATCAGCATATCCGCTATTCGATCTGCAACGCCAAAGCGGTGACGGCGGAGTGGGTAGAGGAGATCTTAGCGAAATATCAGCGGGATTTTCCCGTCGGATAAGGTAAGAAACCAAATACAAATCAGTAACCAATACATCACCGGGCAGGCGACTTGCCTGCCCGGTATAGGGAGGGACTATTGTCAGTGAATATTATCGTCACCGATTCCTATGAAGCATCCTGCGGGGAAGCGGCGAATCAACTGCTGAGCGTTATTAAGGACAATCCGCAGGCTTGTCTGGGCCTGGCTACCGGCGGGACGGCGCAAGGGGTGTATCCGTACCTGGTGGAGGCGTATAAGCAGCAAGTAGTTAGCTATACAGAAATCAGAACGGTTAACCTGGATGAATATATCGGTCTAAAGCCCGACCATCCGCAAAGCTATCGCCATTACATGGATACCTATTTCTTTGATCATATCGACATTAACCCGCTCAATACCTATATTCCTTCGGGCAGTCAGTTGCTGCAGCCGGAGATCACCAACTTTAGCCGGATTCTGGAGATCTGGCCGCGGGATGTGCAGTTACTGGGTATTGGGGTGAACGGGCATATCGGGTTTAACGAGCCGGGTGGGGTGCTGCAGGCCGGGGTGCATATCGCTACGCTGGATACGGCGACAATTCAAGCCAATGCCCGGTTCTTTGCCAGTGAGGACGAGGTGCCGAAGACGGCCATCACCATGGGAGTTGGTGATATCCTGCAGGCCGGAAAGATCGTACTGCTGGCCACCGGCAGCCAGAAGGCCGTTGTATTGAAGAAGCTGCTAACCGGGGAGGAGGTCACCACGCAAGTTCCCTGCACGCTGCTCAAACTGCACCGGGATGTGACAGTGATCCTGGACAGGGAGCTGGCCTGGCAGGTGGGGGTAAGCAGTACGTAATTTGTGCCATGAGCAGTGACGAAACGTTAAGAAGTAAAAAAAGGCGGCGTGTGGTCTGCGATCGAAGGGACTGCGCGCCGTTTCTTTGCCTGCCATGTGAAGCGGGGACAGTGCTAATGATCTGATGGTGTCAGTGTTGATGGTAGTAAGATTCACATGATGAACAGCAGCGGAGAATTTGACTCTGTGGAACCGTCCCGTGCGCCAAGAAGCGCACGGAGTAAAGCGGGTGGAAATCCCGCCAGAGAAGGTCTAGCCAGCCACTCTGTATCCAGCCTTGGGACTGAAGCGGTAACGCCAGGTCTAAGCGTAGGTAGGAAAGGTAGTAGGCCGAAAGCGAAAGCTGAAGATGTAGAATCCCGAAATTCCTAAAGGGAAAGGTCGATGTATGGGACGAGCAGAAGACAATACTGGGCTTAGCGATAAAGGCGAGTTAAGTCTGGCGCCCCGGGATCGAAGGTCTTGGCATGCTACACACCATTACTCCGTGTGAACTTGGGAGACCCTGCCGCTCTCCGAAAGGAGTAT
>NZ_FODY01000028.1 GCF_900110485.1 Propionispora vibrioides
AAACATGCACACGGAGCTAGGAACCTTGATCAAACAGATAAATGCCAAGCTGGTTGGGCACTTTCGCTACTATGGGGTAACCGACAACAGCAATGGAATCCATACCTTTGGATACTGCGTACGGCGTAAATTGTTTGAAATACTCAATCGCAGAAGCCAAAAGAAGAGCTTGACGTGGGAAGGATTTGCAAAACTAACAGATAGATTCCCGCTAGCAAAAGCGAGAATCTATGTGAATATCTATGGCTAAACGTAAGTAAATGCTGCTATGAAGAGCCGGATGCCTTAATAGGGCAAGTCCGGTTCCGTGAGGGGGGCTGGAATGTGAGTTCCGCCTCTACTCGACCGAAGCGCGTAACTGGCAGTGTATAATGTCCCTCAACATGAGGTACAGAAAGAAAAAAAGAGTTATAATAGGTTAATGGATGTGTTATAGCCTAAAAATGAACTAAAGATAAAATATGTAACTGGACGTGGTTGGAAGACAATGGACAATCATATAACATGGTATAGAAACAAGCAAATTGAACGAACGATGGCTAATCTGGAAAAGCATAATATTGGCGCTTTTTATGTTGCTGATGAATTGGCGTTAAAAGAAAAGATAAAACAGTTGATCCCCGAGCATTCAACGGTGGCAGTGGGAGACTCGGTAACGCTTGGAGAGACAGGCATACTGGAACTTTTGCGTAACGGCTGCTACAACTTTCTGGACAAATACCGGCAGGGCATTAGCCGGGAGGAGAAAAAAGCGTTATACCGGCAGAGCTTTGGTGCGGATACATTTCTAGCTAGTACAAACGCCTTAACCGAGGAGGGCGAATTATACAACATTGATGGCAATGGCAGTAGAGTAGCTGCTATGATCTATGGCCCGGAGCAGGTTATTATTGTGGCCGGAATTAATAAGCTGGTAAGAAATCTGGAGGAAGCGGAAAAACGGACAAGGCACTACGCTGCTCCCCTGGATGCGAAACGGTTAAACAAGAAGACGCCTTGCGCTGCGTTGGGATATTGTGTGGATTGTAAAAGTGAAGAACGGATATGTAACAGCTTTGTCGTGATTAAACGGCAATTTATCAAAGACCGTATCAAAGTGGTGATTGTGGGCAGGGAACTGGGGTATTAAGATACCGGTTGCCTGCCCTGTATTTTCGGGTAATTTGTGGGGAGAGTATTTTTGATTTGAGCGGTGATGGGTGTAAGAACAATGAAGGTTGGCCGCGCCGGCGCGTAAAGGGAGCGGCTTTAGCGGAGTGGCGGAGGAACTGGGCAAATTGGCGAAAGCTTTGCAGGGACAGTAAAGATTTTAAAGTATAGTCAGTATCGGATAAGCTCGGTGAGAATGTCCCAGGACAACTTGCCGGGCTTGGTTGTTTTTCGACGGCCTAATTGTGACGGAGGGTAGCGGCAGGAATTTTTAATGTGTGAGATAAATATAGAAGAGTAGGAATGCAACATGTTATTGCGAAGAACGAAGAAAACGAGGAATGGCTTATGGAGAAAAAAATTGTGTTTTTTGATGTTGACGGGACTATGCTGCATTTGCCTGGCGGTATGTATGAACCTTTGCCCAGCACCTGCGAAGCGGTACGCCTGCTGCAGGAAAAAGGCCATTACGCTGTGGTGGCTTCGGCCCGGGGCAAGCTGCCGGCGGTACTGGAAAAGCTCAATTTTGACGGATTCATCGGCTGCAATGGCAATTATATTACTTTTCATCAGGAAGTATTGTATGATAATTACTTTAAACCTGAAAACCTTGATTTTTTGCTGGGCCTTTTCCGGGAGTATGATGCGCCGTTTAATTTCACCGGTAGCCTGGGTATCTGGTCGAGTCCGGCGGATCATCCGGTGTTGCAGCGCCATAGGGAATTGTTCGGTGCCGACTTATCAGGCGATGAGCCATGGCTGTTTTCCTGGCAGCCGGAGGAGATTCATTCCGGGATGGTCACCGCTATGTTTGCCGCCGAACAACAGATGCTTACCTGCCGGGATTGTTTGCCCAAAGACTGGCTAGTAGATATGTACACCACGGAAAATATTCGCATGGATATCCATCTGCCTGGCCATACCAAAGGCAAGGGTGTCCGCTTTTTGCACGAAAAACTGGGTATTGATTTTGCCAATACTTTTGCTTTTGGTGATGCCCGCAATGACCTGGAGATGATGCGCCAGGTGAACTATGGCATTGCTATGGGAAATGCCACCGAAGAACTGAAGGCGGCTGCCTTTGCGGTAACAGACGATGTGGATAAGGACGGAATTTATAAGGCTCTGAAAAAATATGGCGTAATCTAAATGGTGCCTTCTTTTTCGCAGTAAAAGACGATAATGTCTACCGGGTTCAAGTGGAATTGTATTTAAAAAAACATAATGAGCAAGCCCGTTTTCAAGCCGTGTGGCAGGGAAACGGGCTTTGCTGCTAATAAAGCCCGGCAATTCTGAGGGTGGGACAAGGAGCCAACAGTTCAGGAGAGAGCGGTAGGATAACTTTTTGACAAAGATTTCTTGCCGGTATATACTAATAATTAGTCGACTAACTATATGCCGGAGAGGTGGGTTTGATTTGCGCTGGTACAACCGGGAGCTTCCCAGCCGGGAAGTATTGACAGGTGTTGCCGAAAGAGTACCGGAACTCAATGTCTCGGCCGTACAGTTACTGCTACAGATTTTGCAGGCGGCCAATGAGATTCAACATCATATTTATGATGTTCTGGAGAAAAAGTATAAACTGTCCGAAGGGAAGCTGGCAGTGATGATCATCCTGTATATCGCTGCCGCCGACGGTATATCTCCGTCACAGTTGGCGGATAAAGCCGGTGTGACAAGGGCGACGATCAGTGCCATGCTCCACCGCCTGAGCCGGGACGGGCTGGCGACTTCTTTTTCCGACTCGGCCGACGGCCGGGGCAAGGTTGTTTCTTTAACGCCCCAGGGCCGGCGCTTTATGGAAGGTATCCTGCCGGACCATTATTTGCGCATTGCCCAAATGATGAACAAGCTGGACCAGACGGAGCAGGCCCACCTGGTACGGCTGCTGAAAAAGATGAATGCCCAATAAGCAATGTTACGTGAGGCGACCGGCAAGAAACCGGGCGGATCGCGTGGTTACCCGCTGGCGGCGGGTGCTTTCTGCCTGATAGTTAGTCGACTAATTATATAATGAAAAGAAAATTAGAAAGGCAAAGTGCGGAGCTATAGTTAGCCGGCTAATTATATACCGGGTGGTATTGGCGCACCTTGTCAGATGAATGGGGAGTAAGCAGGATGGACGTTAAAAAGAAAACGGTAAGGATCGGACTGGGTTTTTTGGCCTTGTTTTTTGCCGGCGGCTTGCTGCTGGCCTTTAAGGGCCATGATGCCGTGTCGGTGGCAGCCGAGAAGAAAGGCGGCATCCTAACGGCCGAACAGGCCAAGCTGGCTTTCGAAAATATCGGCGGCAGGCTGATCACTGAACAGGTCAAAGAATCGCAGGAAGTGAAAAAAGGCGATGTCCTGATGGTGCTGGACAGCACCGATGTGGATCTGGCCATAGAGAAACTGCAGGCTCAAATCAAACAAATGGACGCGAGAATTAACCAGGCCAGCGGCGATATTACCATCGGCTATGCCAAAACCGATACGGCACAAACCCAAACGTACCGGCAGATCGAGCAGCAGAAAATGGCACTGGATGCCGCTAATGCCGCCTATCACAATCAACAGCTTACCTTTGATCGCAAGAAATCGCTGGCTGCTTCCGGTGCTATTTCCCAGGCCGAAATGGATAGTGCCCAGGCCGCGCTTGATATGGCCACTGCCAATATGGGGCAGCAGCAGCGCCTGTTGGAAAAAATGCTGGCCGGCAGCAATGCCGGCGCTAGGGAGCAAATTCTAACCAGCGGCACGGCCGACGCTATCTATCTGCCGGAAATTGACCAGCAGCGGCAAACGCTGGCCAACAGCCGCCACGGCGTGGAAGAACTGCTGCAGGAACGGCAGAATCTGCTGGTTCAGCTTAAGGAGCTGCAGGTGAAAAAAGGACGATTGACCTTAAGGGCGCCTGAGGACGGAAAAATTCTGAAGGTAATTGCCAAGCAGGGAGAAATGGTGGCACCCAATGCACCGGTAATTCTGCTGGAAAGCAAGCGCTATTATTATGATATTTATCTGGATGAACGGCAGGCAGCCGCCTTGCAGGTGGGTGGCAAGCTAACCGGCACTTCGGTGGCTACGGCGGCCGAGGTACCGGGAACCATCCGCTTTATTACGGCGGCGCCGGGCTTTGCCGACTTAAAGATGAGCCGAGAAAAGGGGCAGGCCGACCTGGCGGCGTTCCAAGTCAGAATTTACATAGAACCGGAAGCCAATGTGCTGCCCGGCATGACGGTTGAGGTGAAGCAGGATGCGCTTTCTTAAAGATGAGCTGCAGTATCTTTTCTCCGGCAAAGGGATGCCTTATGAAAAGGTTTCGCTGATGATTGCCATTGTGATCACACTGGTGTTCTGGGCCGTGTTGTCCAACCATCATGTGGAGGATGCCAAGGTGGCGGTTATCGATCTGGATAATTCAAAATTCAGCCATGAGTTTATTGAGCAGCTCAATGCGTCGCCGTATATTGAGGTGAAAACCATATTGAATGTTCCCGCCGATCCGGAGAAGCTGCTGTATCAGGACCGCTATCTGGCGGCGGTGTATATCCCGGCTGGCTTTGAAAAAAACCGCTATGACAAAACCGAAAATAACATTGGCGTATTTTACGATAATATTACGGCCGCGCCAACGGGCACGTTGAAAAGTGCCCTTAATACCATCGTGGCCGTGGAAAACAGCATGATTGCCGCGCCGGAGGTGGAGGCCCTGGGGGTAAGCGGCCAGCAGACAGCCGGCCTTATCAGCAATATTTCGCTCAAGGAACGCCTGCTGTTTAACCCGACCGATTCTTCCAACAACTCTACCGTCGTGGGCTTCCTGTTTTTCTTTAGCGCCATGTTCTTTGTCTTTGCCACCATTGGGATGATGGCCCGGCTGCGGCTGGAGAGAAAATGGCGAAAGCAGATTTTGAAGGGGACGCCTTTTGATCTGATGCTGCGGTTTGCTCCCTATTGCTTTTGTCTGTTTGTCAGCCTGTTTGTCGGACTGGGGCTGCTGCGCCTGATCGGGGATTTAAGCTTTGCCGGCAATTTTTTCTCGCTGGTGTTTGCCGTGCTGTTGTTTGTGTGGTCCATGGCATTTAGCTGCATTCTGTTTGGCTGGGGGGCACCCAATCCGGGGGCGGCCATCAGTAAGATGATCCTGTTTGTACCGGGCGGCTTTATTCTGGGCGGTTATACGACGCCGCTGGATATTCTGCCGGAATGGGTCAGGCTGGTGAGCAACATTTTTCCGCTTACCTGGGTGTTCCGCTTCACGCGGGATATTCTGCTGCGCGGCGCTTCGTTTATGGATGCGGCCCAGGAGTTTGGCAGTTACATGATGTATGTGACGGTGCTGGCCCTATTGGTTTGTATCCGGTTTTACCGGGAGTATAACAGTTTGCAGCGGCAAACGGCTGCCGGCAGCCAGGAGGAAGTGGCCTAAACCTAGTGTTACGGGAGGAAGTCTACATGAAAAGAATATATATAACCGGCTGCCTGCTCGTCTTGCTGGCCGGCGCCTTACCGGTTTTTGCCGAATCAAATGCCTTGACCCTGGAGGAAAGCATCCGGCTGGCGCTGACTAATAACGAGCAGATTCAAATGGCGGCCAGCGGGGTGACCGAGGCCGAGTGGCAGGTAAAGAAGGCCAAGGGGGAAAAGAGTATCAAGCTTGATGCCACCCATACGACGGCCAAAATTGGCGGCCAGTATTGGAGTGTGTATCATATTGATGATGTACCTTCCGATTATTTTATCAATTCTCTAACTGCTACGCTGCCGCTGTATTCGGGCGGACGGGTTGAAAATACCCTTAAGCAGGCTCAGGCTGGTCGTGAGATCAGTGCGCTGGCGCTGCAAAACACCGGGCAGGAAATTGCATTTCAGACCATCGGGGCCTATTACTACCTGCTGTCCTGCCGTCATATGGAACAGGTGCGGCAGGAAGCGAACGAGCAATTGGCCGGGCATTTGAAGCAGGTGGAAGCGCAGTATGCCGTAGGCAATGTGAACCGGGCCGATGTACTGCGGGCCGAGGTGGAACTGAGTGATGCCCGTCAGGCACTGGTGAATGCGCAAAATGATACCCGCAAGGCCGTATTTGCCCTGAATAAGTTAATGGGGGTTGCTATCGGCCAGGACACGGTGATTGAGGATCAGTTTACTTATGAACAAAATGATTATCAGCTGCCGGAGGCGGTTAGTTATGCGCTGGCCCATCATCCGGAGCAACTGATCGAGGCCGAGGCGATGGAACAGGCCAGGCTGGGCGTTGAATTGGCCAAAGCCGGCAAACGGCCGGACGTATCGCTGGATGCTTCGTATACCACCTATGACACCAAGCTCGACCAGTTTGACACCAAGCAATGGATGGCCGGCATCACGGCCCACCTGAACGTGTTTGACGGCCAGGTAACCAGTGCCGGAGTGAAAGCCGCCGAGCAGAAGGTCGAGCAGGCCAGGCACCATGCCGGCGAGGTGGCCCGGACAGTAGAGCTGCAGGTGCAAAGCGCCTTTCTGGATATGAAGAAGGCCGAGCAGAATATGGCAACCAATCAGACGGCGGTAGCTAAGGCGGTGGAGGATTTTAAGCTGTCCCAGCTGCGGTATGGAGTAAGCCTGGCGACCAACCTGGATGTGATGGATGCCCAGGTGGCGCTGACTACCGCTAAAACAAACTATATCCGGTCGATCTATGAGTACAATGTCAGCAAGTCGGCCTTGGAACGGGCCATGGGTAAACCGGTAAATCTTCCGGAAAAAGAAAAATAACAGCACAACGGCTGGCAATCCGGTAAAATGGCTGCAGAATTAACTCAGACCGTAGGCCGGTTCAAAGTCTAGTATAAGGAAAGAAGTCCCGTCCATGCCTAGCAGGTCATAGACGGAACTCCTTTTAACGCTTGGGTAATGCTCATTGTTGATTATTCTTGGGGGACAGTTCTTTTGAGTTGATTCCTGCCGCTTTCTGATGGGAGTGTTACGAACTTTGGGGGATAACTCATTTTTTTTTCGTAAATGTCAGATCAGGGGACGAGCGCTGGTGTCTGCCGCCAGCGGTGCGTTGGCGGCACCGGACGCTAAAATTTTTGCCAGCCGCCGGACACCCTCAGTCAAGCGGTCTTCGTCGTGTGTTACAAAACAGAGCCGAATATAGGGGCTGTCCGGCTGGTTCAGATAAAAGGCTTCACCGGGGACAAAGGTAACGCCGGCGGCAGCGGCCTGACGCAGCAGCTCGGCCGGTGATGCCGGCGGGTGAACCTTGCACCACAGATAAAAGCCGCCGGCAGGCAGGGTAAAATCTAAATATGCCGGGCAGTATTGTCTGATTGCTCCGGCCAGGGCATCGCGGCGTTTCCTGTATTCCCGGCGGACTAAGGTTAGATGTTGGGCCAGGTAATCCTGCTGGAGACAGGTGTGGAGAATGATTTGGGACAAGTTGTTGCTGTGCAGATCGACATATTGCTTCTCCTGGGCTAACCGGTTAATGACCGGCGGTGGAGCGGTTATCCAGCCGGTCCGCAGCCCGGGGAACAGTATTTTGGAAAAGGTGCTTAAATAAATAACTCCCCCGTAGGTGTCCAGGCTTTTGAGCGTGGGCGGTGGTTGTTGTCCGTAATATAGCTGACTGTACGGATCGTCTTCCACAATAGCGAGCCGGTAACGGGCGGCTAAGCGGATTAATTCCTGGCGCTGGGCTAAGGTCATGACCCGGCCGGCCGGGTTCTGAAAGGTTGGAATAGTGTAGAAGAATTTAGGACGGTAGCGGATCAAATAATCCTCAAGTACGGCTAGATCCAGACTGTCGGATTGCGGCAGGCCCAGAATACGAGCTCCGGCAGCCTCCAGCAACTGGATGGTGCCAAGATAGGTCGGCGATTCCACAATGACATAATCTCTTGGTTCAACCAGAGCCTTCACCAGGAGGTAAAGACCTTGCTGAGAGCCGGAGACGATCAGTACGTTATCCGGGCTGGTCGGGATCCCCAGTGAGGTTTGCCAGGCAGCGAGGGAGTGCCTAAGCGGGGAATAGCCTTCGATGGATATGTGGCCGAAGGTTTCCTTTGGCAGGTCCGGACACTGGTTGGTCAGGTTTTCCAGGATAGTGAGGTCGTAGAGCTGTGGGTCGGGCATACCGGCAGCGAAAGAAATGGTGTCATCCGCCGTAGGCGACGAGACCAGTGAGCGAAGCAGGGAAGCTAAAGGGGATTTGTAGGGAGGGCTGAATAGCTGCTCCCAGGGCATACTGCCGGTGTGCCCGTCACCGGTACTTAGCTCGGTAATATAGGTTCCGCTGCCGACACGAGTGGTTACCAGGCCGTTCTCTTCCAGCAGCCGGTAGGCGTTAATGACGGTGGTGCGGCTTACCTTAAGCAGGTTGGCGAGTTCCCGCTCCGGCATCAGTTTGGTATTGGCCGGCAGTGTGCATTCTTTGATTTTGGCTGCCAGGCTGTTGGCTATCTGCAGGTACATGGGGGCGGTTGCCTGTTGATCAATTCGAATACCACTTAGTATTTTGGTTATATCCATTTTCGGTATTCTCCTTATAATTTAATAATTGGTATTCTTTTATTGTTATATTGGATATTTACAATTATATTCCTGCCGGCTATGATGGATAAAAAGCACAAGTGGTCCGCTAACTTTGAAGGTACAAATTAAATTGGCGGAAAAGGACCCATGAAGTAATTGTATTTTCAGAGTTGGTGGACCACTGGGTAAGGTGGCTGGGGGGATAAAAAGTGAAAATTACAGAGTTAACGGAAGGGATTAGAGATACGCTGCCGATTATGGTGGGAGTAGTCCCGTTTGGCCTGGCCTATGGAATTGTAGCGCAATCAATTGGGCTTACGCCCGGTGAAACGCTGCTGATGTCTTTGCTGGTGTTTGCCGGGGCAGCTCAGTTTATCAGTTTACCGATGTTTGCCGAAGGGGCGGGTATGGCTATGATTGCCCTGACAGCACTGTTAATCAATCTGCGTCATTTGCTGATGGGACTTTCCCTTGCTCCCCATATGACCGGATTATCTTTGCCGCATAAGGCACTGCTTACCTTTGGGATGGCCGACGAAACCTATGCGGTGACGATTAGCCGGGCGCAGGCCAGCAGCTATAGTGCCGCGTATCAATTAGGGAGTAATATGACCGGCTATGTCACCTGGGCTTTATCTACGGCCGGGGGGATTTTTCTTGGCAGCCGTATCAGCGATCCGCTTTCCTGGGGTCTTGATTTTGCCATGCCTGCCACTTTTCTGGCCCTCTTAATTCCCCGGCTCACCGACAAGCGCAACCTGCTGGTATGCCTGGTCGCTGCGGGTGTCAGTATCGTCGCAGCCATTAGCATACCGGGGAAATGGTATATTATTATTGCCTGTTTAACGGCTGCCGTAGTTGGCGGCGTATTAGAAAGGGGAGAAACTGATGCGGACTGAGATCGTTGTTACCATTATAATGATGGCGATTGCCACTTTTGCTACCCGTTTTGCCAGCCCGGCTATTCTGGGTGCTGCCGGGATTCCTGCCTGTTTCAAGCGGTTTTTAAAATATGTGCCCACGGCCATCCTAACTGCACTCATCGCGCCGACCCTATTGGCGCCGCATGGCTATGTCGAAGTTTCACCTCATAACAGCTATCTGATTGCCGGTGCCATAGCGGCGCTGTTGGCCTATCTCCGACAACCACCCCTGGTGACCATGAGTGGTGGCATGGCGGTGATGCTGGGCTTGCGGGTTTTTAATTTTTAAAAGCTTTTAGCGCTCGGTATACGTCTTTTAAGAAACCTCTGCTTTTCCCGAACTGCCGCCAGGACGAGCAGTGTGAATACATCCGTAGTTCTTTCAACAAAAAAAGCCTCGACTCTTTGTTCACAAAAAGGTCGAGGCTTTTGTCTGCCATTATGGTTGTTGCCTATTGGCCGTACTCCTGGGGACGGTCCTTTGATTTTCGTTATGGCGTTGCACGGCGGGGAAGTAGCCTGCGCTGCCACAGATAGAAGAATACTGTGTTTGCCGGCTATTGGCCGTGCAAAAAACAATCGGTGGTGTGGTCATTGACCATGCCGGTAGCCTGCATGAAGGCATAGCAGATGGTGGAGCCGACGAAATTAAAGCCCCGTTTGCGCAGTGCTTTGCTCATTGCATCTGATTCAGGGGTGGTTGCCGGAACCTCACTGATTTGCTGCCAGTGATTGACTTTGGGCTGGCCGCCGACAAATTGCCAGATAAAGTCGCTAAAACTGCCGTATTCCTTTTGAACGGCCAAAAACTGTTGGGCATTCTGAATGGTCGCCTTGATTTTTAGCCGGTTGCGGATAATGCCCGGATTAGCCATGAGCTGTTCAGTTTTGGCATCGTCATATTGGGCGATTTTCGAGGCTGAAAAACCGTCGAAGGCTTCCCGGAAGTTTTCCCGTTTGCGCAAAACGGTGATCCAGCTCAGTCCGGCTTGCATGCCTTCCAGGATCAGCATTTCAAACAGCTTTTGATCGTCATAGCAGGGCTGTCCCCACTCTTCGTCATGATAGCGGATGTATAAGGGTTCCTCGGTAACCCAAGCGCATCGTATTGGCATCGTGCTCCTCCTGATTGAGGCGGCTGTCGCCGCGATTTTCCACGGACTTGTCCGCTGACGCAGAATTAGTTGTTATGAAATCTATTATATCATTACCGACTGTTAAGGCGGTTTATATCGTGGTAATTTATAAAAATTTTAAGGAATCTTTAAGACGGTTTTAGATTCTCTTTTTACAATAATGGCAAAGCAAGTCGGGAACAGGCGGCCGTCACATGACTGAGGGTGCCGGAAAACCTCCGCGAAGGAGGATGGCGGCTGGCCTTCTTGTAAACGGCCTGCAGCCAGGGTTAAAGAAAAGGAGTTGTTTTGCTATGGGGTTATTTAATTTGTTTAATTTGTTTAATTTGTTTTCGGAAGACTGGCGGGAACATCGCCGCCACCGTCATGGACATCATCATGGCCGGGGTTTTCAGCGAAATCTGTCTAGATCCTACAGCGAAAGTCCTGCGCGGGATCAGGAATCAGGGAAAGCAAAGGTATGTCCGCTTTGTAAGAATCATTGCAGCCTGTCGTCACCTCAATGCGAACGGGGCCGGCTATATGCTGAGGAATTATAAAAAGAATTGCGTGAATGATCCCTTGTGAGGGGGAATTTGAATCGAAGGACTCGTCCTGGTGGGGTTCGGAATGGCCTGCCTTCCGAACCTTTTGGTTAAAATAGAAAAAGTTGGCCGTTTGTCTCATTTTAATCATAAGTTTGCCTCATAATAGTAGAGAATACATAATGGGGTGGATTTATGATAAAAAAAACAATGGCAGTATGTTTACTGCTAAGCGCAATGACTGTAAACGGCTGGGCTGCACCGGCACTTAACAAGGAAATCGCAAAAGATTTGCAGGGCTTTCAGGGCAAGGCCGGTGTGTACGCCAAGAATTTGACCACAGGAAAGACCATTCAATTTAATCAAAATGAGATTTTTCCCACGGCCTCAACCAGTAAACTGCTGGTTGCGCTGGCTACCTACAAGTATCTGTATCCCGGTGCCGAAACGTACAAAAAGGAGCAATACGATCAATACATTGAAGCCATGATGACCGTAAGTGACAATGACTCCTTTTATGCTCTGCTTGGTGAATTTGACAGCAACCATACCGATACGCTTAGCAAAGTTACCAAAGACCTGCGGTTGCAGCGGACACTGATCCATAATGAAAAGGCCTATCAGCAGTACCAGTATCACAGTGTAACCACGCCTCTGGAAATGGCCAAGGTGTTTGAACGGATTTATTCAGAATCCTACCTGGACAGGAACAAATCGGAGCAGTTAAAAGACGAGCTGGCCAATTCCATTTTTCATGATGAAATTCCCCGCTATATGCTGACGCCGGTCTTTCATAAGGTCGGTGAGCTGGACGATGTGCTTTGCGACGTGGGGGTCATTCAGGATGGGCATGATCCTATCTTGATCAGCTTCTATACTTCTGCCGCCGATCACCGGTATTCCAGCGATTTCATTGCGGCAGAGTCGGCTAAGCTGTATAATGCGTTGCGAAGAAAATAGAGAGGCGCATGTTGTGAGACATCGCCGCAAGTTGGCAGAGCAGGCGGGAAACGAGAGAAAAATCTGATGGGCAGAAACGGGATAACAATTCTCTTTTAACAGAGACTACTTCCTTTTGTCAGTTTATGTTATACTTTACTTGTAAACTTTGGTAATTATTCCGGAGTGTTAAGGAACAAGCGTATGACAACGTGAGGAATATGACGAAAGGAGTATCGGTTATGCTTCAAAATAACAATACCTCCGTGCTCGTCGGAACCGATGCCTGCGCACCAGCGCTTCATGTTATGGAGGAATTGCTTAAGGTCGTGCAGCAGCTTTCCGCTACCCATGATTTACAGGCGGTAATGGATATTGTCCGTCATTCGGTACGGGAACTCACCGGCTCGGATGGAGCTACCTTTGTTTTACGGGATGGGGAATTTTGCTATTATGCAGAGGAAGATGCCATTACTCCGCTGTGGAAAGGGCTGCGTTTTCCTATGGAGATTTGCATCAGCGGCTGGGTTATGCGCAACCGCCAGCCTACTATTATTGAAGATATTTATCATGACGACCGGATTCCGATTGATGTATATCGCAAAACCTTTGTACGCAGTCTGGCCATGGTGCCGATTAAAACGAATGATCCAATCGGTGCTATTGGCTGTTATTGGTCCAAAGTATGTCAACCTACGGCGGAACAGGTGCAGGTGCTTCACGTGCTGGCCGACACGGCGGCCATTGCCATGGATAATATCGGCTATCAGGAAAGCATCGCCAGCCAGGCGCGACAGCTTGAGGAAGCTATCGACGGCACACTGCTAACGGTAGCCAAGATGGTAGAGTTGAAGGACCCCTATACTTCCGGCCATCAACGGCGGGTGGGTATCCTTTCTTACGATATGGCCTGCGAGTTGGGCTGGGATAAAAAACGTTGTGAAATGCTGCGTCGTGCGGCCATTGTGCATGATATCGGAAAAATCGGCATTCCCGGCGAACTGTTGACGAAACCGTCCAAGCTTACGCCGCAGGAGTTCGGTCTGATTCAGACCCACGCTGCCATGAGCTATGATATTCTTAAAGATGTGAACTTTCTTATGCCCATTGCGAAGATTATTTTGCAGCACCATGAGCGTTTAAATGGCAGCGGCTATCCGCACGGGCTGACGGGGGAGCAAATTCTGCCGGAGGCCAAGATTATTGCGGTGGCCGATGTCTTTGAAGCGATGACCTCCCATCGTCCCTACCGGCCGGCGCCGGGGATGGATGCTGCTTTGGAAGAGCTTTTGCGGAATAAAGGGGTATTGTACGATTCTGTTGTGGTGGACGCCCTTGTCCGGTTGGTAAAAGAGAAGAATTATTGTCTTCCCGAATAAGTAAAACAGGAGGCCAAGCTAATGGCCTCCTGTTTTTTTATTTGGGAGTAGGTGGGGCAAGAAAGTCATATGGCAGTTGCTATTCGCCATTAGCTGCCGAGGAGGGCGATGCTTTCCCGCAGCCAGGTTACATAGGCCTCTTCACGCAGAATGGCCCCCTGCAGAACGAGATAATCACTGCATTGCCGGTCATTCAAGGTGGCCGGGTTGGTGTTTCCGTACAGCTTTTCTCTATGGTTTTTAAGCATGTCTAGTTTTTTTTGGCGTTTAATTAGCTGCGATTGAAATTGTTCGAGCCGCTTGGCGGCAGGCAAGGCGTCGGAAAAATAGGTTTTCAGTTTAAAAATATCTTTAGGCGTTGGCTCAAGCGGCTCATCCCGGCTCAGCCATTGGAGAAAATCCTCCCGGCCGTCGGAGGTGATGGTGTATAGCTTTTTTTCCAGCTTTTCTCCCTGCGTGACCGTATGGAAGACAACCAACCCTTCATCGGCCAGTTTTTTCAACTCGGGATAGATCTGACTGTGTTTGGCGCTCCAAAAATTACCGAGAGTGCTGGCAAATTCTTTAGTAATATCATAGCCGGTCAGCGGACCGCAGTTTAACAGTCCGAGAATCGCATATTTTAGTGTCCGCATGGAAATACCTCCATTCCAGTGATTTTCATTGTAGCATAGTTTCAGGCGTCCGCCTAGAGCGTTATGTATACTAGAACATGTAACTATTGACATGTATATGGATGGGAAGTATGCTATAAAGAGAAGGGGTATACTAGAGAATCACTGATCTATGCGTGTCGTATGTTCTGACGGAGTTTTTCTGTCTGGCTATGTCACCAAACCTTGAAAAAGCTCCGCTAGCTTTCCGGTTTGCTACTTGCCAGATGAAGAAGCTCGTTACGTCGACAGGCTCATTAAATCGGTGATTCCTGGAGAATAGGAGGCAGTGTGATGAATTCATATCAACAGTTGTTTACGCCAGTTCGCATTGGCAACTGTACGGTGAAAAACCGTTTTGCCATGGCTCCCATGGGGCCCCTGGGACTGGCCGACGCCGAAGGAGGTTTTAACCAGAGGGGGATCGACTATTACACGGAACGGGCCAAAGGCGGTACCGGGCTGATTATCACCGGTGTTACCTTTGTCGACAACAAGGTGGAAGAGCATGGCATGCCCAACTGTCCTTGCTCTACCTATAATCCGGTGCAGTTTGTCCGTACCGGACGGGAACTGACGGAGCGCATTCATGCCTATAACGCCAGGATTTTTCTGCAGATGTCCGGCGGCTTTGGGCGGGTTACCATACCGACCAATCTGGGTGAGTTTCCCCCGGTAGCCCCGTCGCCCATCCAACATCGCTGGCTGGATAAGACCTGTCGCGAATTGACGGTAGACGAAATCCTGTATATTGTAAAACAATTCGGCGAAGGAGCATATCATGCCAAACGGGCAGGTTTTGACGGCGTGCAGATCCATGCTGTCCACGAGGGATATCTGATTGACCAGTTTGCTATTGCCCTGTTCAATCAGCGAAGCGATGAATATGGCGGCAGCCTGGAAAATCGCCTGCGCTTTGCCCGACAGATTGTGGAAGAAATCAAGAAACGCTGTGGTGCCGATTTTCCGGTCACCTTGCGGTATAGCCCCAAGAGCTTTATCAAAGACTTGCGGGATGGCGCTTTGCCGGGGGAAACGTTTGAGGAAAAGGGCCGTGACATTCCGGAAGGGATTGAAGCGGCAAATTTGCTGGTCCGGTACGGCTATGATGCGCTGGATGTGGACGTAGGTTCCTATGATGCCTGGTGGTGGAGTCATCCGCCGATGTATCAGGAAAAAGGCTTGTATCGGCCCTATGCCAAGCTGATGAAAGAAACGGTAGACGTACCTATTTTGTGCGCCGGACGGATGGATAATCCTGATATGGCAGCCAAGGCGGTTGCCGAAGGCGTCTGTGATATTGTCAGCCTGGGCCGTCCGTTGTTGGCCGATCCTGACTATGTAAATAAACTGCGCAGCGGCCGTACCAAGCTGATTCGTCCCTGCCTGTCCTGTCAGGAAGGCTGCATGGGCCGGATACAGGAATACTCGGCGCTTAACTGTGCGGTAAATCCTCATGCCTGCCGGGAACGGGCCACGCTGTTAACGCCGGCCCTACGCCCGAAGAAGGTCCTTATCGCAGGCGGTGGTGTGGCCGGCTGTGAGGCGGCCCGGGTACTAAAGCTGCGCGGCCATGAGCCGGTGCTCTATGAGAAGAGCGACCGGCTGGGGGGCAATCTGATTCCCGGCGGCGTACCGGATTTTAAAGAGGACGACCACGCTTTGGCTGCCTGGTATACCGAAATCTTAAAAGCTTTGTCGGTAGAAGTCCACTTGAATACGGCGGTCGATGAGGCTCTTTGCCTGTCCGGTGGTTTTGATGCGGTGATTGTGGCAACCGGTTCAACGCCGAAGGTGTTTTCGCTGGGCGATGACAGCAAAGTCTTTACGGCGGCCGAGGTGCTGCTGGGGAAAAAGGACCCTGGGACAAATACGGTGATCATTGGCGGCGGGCTGGTAGGCTGTGAACTGGCTTTATGGTTGAAGGACCAGGGGAAACAGGTAACAATTGTGGAAGCCTTGCACAAGCTGTTGGCTGTCAATGGACCGCTTTGCCATGCCAACAGTGAAATGCTGGAGAAACTGGTTCCGTTCAAGGGCATTGAACTCAAAACCTGTGCCCAGGCGCAAAGCTTTAAAGACGGCGTGTTGGAAGTAAAAAGCGGACAGAAGACAGAACGGATTGTCTGCGACAGTGTTATTCTGGCAGTGGGATACCGGGAAAATAATGCCCTGTACCAGTCGCTGGAACCAAGGCTGCCTGAGGTCCATCTGCTTGGCGATGCCCGACGGGTATCAAATATTATGTATGCCATCTGGGACGCTTTTGAAGTGGCCAGTCATCTGTAACTGCTGTCAAAACAGAAAAAGAGAATAGGCAAGACCCGCACTGGTAACGGCAGTGCGGGTCTTTTGCGGCTATGGCCGGATTTTGATAAAACTTGCTGTCAATTTAAGTGGTCGAACACGATTTTTTACTGTATGCAATTCCCTGCCTGCTCTTATAATAGAGAAAAGGGGGAGATTTTTATGACGGTATTAGCTGCGGCCATCGTACCTCATCCGCCGATTATTTTGCCGGAGGTGGGGCGTGGCGAGGAACAAAAAATTCAAAAGACTATCGACGCTTACCGGGAGGCGGCCCGGCGTATTGCGACACTGAACCCGGATACGGTCATTATCGCATCACCCCATGCTACATTGTACGGAGATTATTTTCATATTTCGCCAGGCGAAGGGGCCCAGGGAGGCTTACGTCAATTTGGCATACATAACCTTACAGTGACAGTAAGCTATGACGGAGAATTTGTACAGCAATTGAGTGAAATGGCTGTTAAACGCGGCTTGCCCGCCGGAACTTTGGGCGAACGGGAAAAGGAACTGGACCATGGTACGCTGATTCCGGTCCGGTTTTTGCAAGAGCAGGGCGTTTCCTGCCCGGTGGTACGTATCGGGTTATCCGGCCTGTCGCTGCTGGAGCATTATCGTCTGGGACAATGCATTGCCGCCGCGGCGACGAACCTGAACCGGCGGGTGGTTTTTGTCGCCAGTGGTGATTTATCCCATAAACTAACAATCGAAGGACCCTATGGTTTTGCCGCCGAAGGACCGGAATTTGACCGGGAAGTAACGGAGGCTATGGCTGCGGGAGATTTCCTGCGGTTGATGACTTTTCCGGAAGATTTTTGTGAAGCGGCGGCGGAATGCGGCCTGCGTTCGTTCGTGATTATGGCCGGTGCTCTGGACGGCAGGGCTGTTCAGCCGGAATTACTCTCTTATGAGGGAACGTTTGGCGTCGGTTATGCGGTTGGGATGTTTACTGTCACCGGCAGCGACGACCGCCGCCGGTTTGACGTAAGCTATGAAAGGCAGGAACGGGAACGGCTGGACCGGATTAAGGCGCAGGAAGACGTTTATGTCCGTCTGGCCCGCCTTTCGCTGGAAACATATCTTAGAACCGGAACGTATGCCAGGTTGCCTGACGATTTGCCGGCCGAGCTTCGGCAGCGAAAAGCCGGGGTGTTTGTATCCTTAAAAAAACAGGGCCGCCTGCGGGGCTGTATCGGAACAATTTTACCGGTGACTGAATCGGTTGCGGCGGAAATTGTGCGCAATGCAGTAAGCGCCGGGACGGAAGATCCGCGCTTTGATCCGGTGACCGAACGGGAATTGGTTGACTTAACCTACAGTGTGGATGTCCTGTCCGAGCCGGAAGCTATCAAGTCTGCCGACCAACTGGATGTAAAGCGGTATGGCGTTATCGTTACCAGCGGTAGGAAACGTGGTCTATTGTTGCCCAATCTGGAAGGCGTAAGAACGGTAAACGAACAAATCAGCATTGCCCTGGAGAAGGCGGGTATAGCTCCGGGACAACCTTACTCTCTGGAGCGGTTTGAGGTGGTGCGCCATACATGAGAACCGTTTGTGGAATTTGTCCTCATGCTTGCTCGTTGGACGAGGGACAGACCGGCCTTTGCCGGGCACGGATCAACTATCGGGGCGAGATCATTTGTGAGAATTACGGCAAGCTGACAGCAATAGCGCTTGATCCGATCGAGAAAAAACCGTTGCGGCGGTTTTTTCCAGGGAGCCTGATTTTATCCGTAGGCAGTTATGGCTGTAATTTGCGCTGCCCCTTTTGCCAAAACAGTGATATTGCCCAATGCGGCGGGGAGAAACCGGACATTCTGGAGGTTTCACCGGAAACGCTGATAAACAAAGCGCTGGAACTGAAGCCTGCCGGTAATATCGGACTGGCCTACACTTACAATGAGCCTCTGGTCGGTTATGAATTTGTCCGCGACTGTGCGAAGCTGGCGGCTGAACAGGGATTGAAAAATGTGGTGATTACTAACGGAACTATCTGTGAAAAACCGCTGCGTGAGTTACTGCCGCTCATTGACGCCATGAACATTGATCTGAAGGCGTTTACTGAACGGTTTTATTGCCTGATCGGCGGTGATCTCGCGACGGTGAAGCGAACAATTGAGCTTGCCGCTAAAACCTGCCATGTGGAAGTGACAACTCTGATCGTACCGGGAGAAAATGACGACGAGGCGGAAATGGACGCACTGGCTGCCTGGCTGGCGTCGCTCGGGCCGGACATTGTGCTCCACGTGACTCGCTTTTTTCCGCAGTGGCAGATGGCTGAACGGCAGCCTACTCCGCCGGATACGGTTTACCGGTTGGCCAAAGTGGCCCGCAGGCATTTGCTGCAGGTGTATGAAGGAAATTGCTAGTAGAGTTGTGCTTTAAACAAGGAATGATGGCAAGTTTCAAGGATAGTTTCATTAGAAGAGCCCGGTTCGAAGCGATCAACTCAGTTTTTTGATTTAAATCAATAGAACTGCCCCTGGAGGTCGAAGTGCCGGCGATCTGAAAAACAAGCAAGTTAGCCCTGGGCTACATCGGAGCTGTTACGATGTAACCCAGGGCTGTTTATATTGATATATTATACAGAGGATGATATGAAGAAAGGAGGGATGGCGTGCTTACTAGATTAGGCAAAAATGATGCATGCTGGTGCGGCAGTCAAAAAGAATACAGAAAATGTCATGCCGATTTTGACGAAAAGGTTGACCACTATAAAAGGCAGGGACATCTGGTTCCGTCGAGACAGATGATCAGGAATCCGCTCCAAATAGCAGCCATCCGGGAAAGTGGCAAAGTGAATGCAGCCGTTTTGGATGCAGTGACAGAGTATGTCAAGGAGGGAATCACCACAGAGGAAATTGACCGACTCATCTATCAAAAAACGATAGAATTGGGGGGGATACCCGCACAACTTGGCTACAAGAGATTTCCCAAAAGTGTATGTACGTCACTAAACAATCAGGTGTGCCATGGAATTCCTTCCCCAAAAACAGTGTTGTGCGATGGCGATATTATAAATGTTGATGTTTCAACCATATACAAGGACTATTTTTCAGACTCTTCCCGGATGTTCTGCGTAGGAAATGTAACAAAAGAGGCCCGGCGGCTTGTCCGGGTTGGGCAGGAGTGCGTTATTTTGGGGTTGCGGCAAGTACGACCCTGGGGTTTTCTTGGTGATCTGGGGCAGGTTATACAGGAACATGCCGTGAAACATGGTTATTCAGTTGTGAAAAAAATAGGCGGCCATGGGATTGGTTTGCGCTTTCATGAACCCCCTTGGATTGGCTATGAAGGAAAAGCTAATACCGGGATGCTGTTGGCTCCGGGCATGATCTTTACTATAGAACCGATAATTAATGCCGGAAAAGCGTCAATATATTTAGCTAAAAATGGCTGGACCTATTACACAGAAGATGACAGTCTGTCGGTGCAGTGGGAAGTCATGGTGTTGGTGACTGAGGACGGATATGAGGTATTGGCATACTGATGAAAAGTCGGGCGCTTACCGTTTAAACAACGGAATTTTAAAAACCTGCTCGATTACTAAACAAACAGCAAGCAGTCTTTTCGGACGGTTTGCTGTTTGTTCTTTTGTTTGACCAAGCTACGAGATATAATTGAATTGTAAAAATGTAAATTATTTGAAAAAGAGGTGTTGGAATGGCTACGCGTTCTGAAAACAGGGATATCCGTTGGGCGGCCGGAGATATCAGGTTGTATTTTATGGATAATATTCGCTGGCTGATGATTGTTTTTGTGGTATTGATGCATCTTAACGTTACCTATAGTACACATGGACTCTGGTATTATACAGAGCCATCCTATACTCCGTTGGTTTCGGGGCTGTTATTTGCTATATACGGTTTTTTTACCCAGGCATATTTTATGGGATTGCTGTTCTTTATAGCCGGTTATTTTGTGCCTGGATCACTGGATAAAAAGGGAACCAGCCAATTTATTAAGAACAGGCTGCTGCGTTTGGGAGTCCCTACGCTAAGCTACATGTTATTAATCCACCCCATTACCCTGTTTATTGTAGGTGCGTTTCAGCATAACAATCCGTCCTGGCTTTCCTGGTATATACATTATATTTCTTCTTTAGAATTTCTTAGCAGTTCAGGTCCTTTATGGTTTGCTTTAGCTCTCTTGGTGTTTTCCCTTGTCTATGCCCTGCTGAGGCATATTTCGTTTTTCCCGCCCATGCCTGCGTATCTAAAACAAGCCAAGTCAATTAAAAATTCCTGGGTCATTTGTGTCATGGCAATTATGGCAATCGTTGCTTTTCTGATACGTCTGGTGCAACCGGCAGGGGTGCCGCTGTTTAATACTCTTACAGGTAATTTTATGCAAATTGGCTTTTTCTCATCTTATATTATTCTTTTTGCCGTAGGGATTATTTTTAAACGTTGTAATTTACTAAATAAGCTTTCGTATACATTTGGTAAACGCTGGCTTATTCTAACCTTGATCTTGGGATTCCCAGCGTGGTTTGGACTGATTATCGGGGGTAATATTGTAAAGAACGGGGCGGCCTTTGCCGGTGGCTTTTATTGGCAGGCGGTAGCCAGCGCGATTTGGGAGTCTTTCTTTTGTGTAGGGGTTTCTTTAGGGATCGTCGCTATTTTTCAACATAAGTACAATACACAGGGGGCGGTCAGTAAATTTCTCGCCGATAATGCTTTTGGCGTCTACGTTTTTCATGCCCCGATTGTAGTCGCCATCACTATGGCATTGCGGGAGTTCAGCCTGAATCCGTTAGTAAAGATGTATGCAGTGGCCATCCTGGTTTTGCCGGTTTGTTTTGCTTTTAGCTATTTCCTGCGAAAAATAGCATGGATAAAGCGGTTTTTTTCGTAAGTCAAAAGGGAATGGGAAGGAAGTGGGAAAACCGCTCCCTTACTTTTGCGTGAGTTTCTAAACGAGCTGTGTATCACAGCGCCGTATGTTTGGCATGCTAAGAGAGTAGAAAAAGGAAAGGCATGATTGAAAGTTTATCCGCGCCATACTACCAATTTCCGGAGGAGAGGATTATTTTGGAGAGCCAGGATAAGCCGTCAATCTTGTTCATATCGCTCAATCGCCATCAACGGCAGTATTTTAATCAACTGGGCGTAGCACTGCGTGATGCCTATCGTATTCACCATATCCACTATAGTTTATCCGATTTTTCCGGTGCCCTGGTAAAGCCCGAATTGCCGGAAACAGTGGCGTTTACCGGTGAGGAGCTAATGGAGGTTATCTATTTTTCACTGGTAAAGGGAGAACTGCGCCGATTTAAAGGCTTTCGTGGCTGGATGCATTCGCAGCAGGTTTTGGAGAACCGGGCTTATTATGCCACTCTCTATTTTTATAACTATATGTGCCGTGTAGCGGTTGATCTTGTTTGTGTGTGGAACGGCTTAAATATTCCTGTGGCAGCCGCGATGCGAGTGGCAAGAAAGCTTGGCAAGAAGACGGCTTTCTTTGAAAATGGCTATCTCCCCGATACGACTACGCTTGATCCTTCGGGAGTTAACTATAAAAACAGTCTGGCCGGTAAGCCACGTTCTTTTTATGATGCCCTCGTTCCCGATGAACGGCTGCTTGCTGCATTATATGATGCCGCTCCCGCCGGTCGCAGGCTAAAGAAAAAGTGGTACCAAAAGGTAGGCAAGAAGCAAAAAAGACAGCCCGAAGCGGTTCAATTACCCTCGAAGTATATCTTTCTTCCTTTTCAGGTGCATGATGATACACAGGTCCTGCTGTATTCTCCTCACATCCGGTCGATGGAAGAATTGGTGCGGCATGTGGTGCATGGGGTAAAACAATATAACCGGCATCACCGGGAGGATGTTTGGATCGTTGTTAAAGAACATCCTTCCGACTTTGGCCGTGTCGATTATTCTCAATTAAAAAAGAAGTATCAATATGATAATATTATATTTCTGCGTTTCTATCCCACTTCCGATCTGATTGCCCAAGCCCAAGGGGTTATTACCATCAACTCCACCGTAGGCATTGAGGCATTAGTCCGGCACAAGCCTGTGATCACCCTGGGTGATTCGTTTTACAACATAGAGGGGTTGGTGTATCATGTGGTAACCCCGGATAAACTGGCCGAAGCTATCCGGTTTATACATAATAAACCGGATCATTCTTTAATAGATAGGTTCCTCTATTATTTACGTTATTGCTATCTGGTAACCGGTTCCTGGCGGCAACCCACGGCAGGGCATTATGAGGATGTTGCCGGAAAGATCACAGAAATACTGCTTGAAAATGGGAATGAATAGGTGCTAGCAGGTTTGCTCATCGCGACAGAAACAAGGAAAGAAATATTTTAAAAGAAAATTATTCCTAAACTATTGCAAATGATTTCCTTCTATGCTACATTTACTAAATATAAAGCAAAGAAGCTTTAGGACCAATCCTGGGGCTTCTTTGCTTTTTTGTCCTCTGTGGTCACATATAAAACAATAGAAACACCACTCGAGGGCCGGTTAGCAACTAAAAAGTAGTACTAACCGCGAAATCATTCTATTTTATTTGGAGGAGTTATTATGAAAAAATCACTACTTATGGCCTTGACCGCCAGCCTTGTTCTGACCGGGGTAGGCACAGCCTTTGCTGCCGACGACGCAGTAAAAATTGACGGCAGCATCACTTTCCATTACCGGGATCAGCATGACCCTCAGGGTGCTGGTGACCGCAATGCCTTTAAATCAACGGTTACATTGAATGCCGAAGCCCCCATCACCAGCAATTTAGATGCATATGCCCGCTTTACCTACCAGAATATTAGTACGAAAGAAGGCACCTTTGCCGGTGATTTTATTGGCTCTTTTGACAAGCACGATCAGAACAACGCAGCTCTTGATGCGTTTGGGTTAAAATACAATAATGATGGCTATAGCTATGTAGTTGGTTCCCAGGCATTGACCTTGGGTGGTGGCATTGCTTATGACAACGGTTTTAACGGCAAACATGCCTTGCCGTATGCCGTTAATGTCAGCAAAAAAGTGGGCGCCGTTAACCTAAATGCCATTGTGGCTAAAACCAATTATCAGGATGGCAAGGAAAATGACAAGTTCTATGTATTGCAGGGGACTACGGCTGTAAGCGATAAATCTACCGTGGGTGCTATGCTGGCTCAGGTCAATTATGGTGAAGCATCTGTGGCGGCTAGTAAATTAAAGACGGATGACGTAACTTTATTCAGTGTGTATGGCACTCGCCAACTGTCCGATCGGACCAGCCTTTCGGCCGAATACTTGAAAAGCAGCGTTTCTTATGCAAGCCAGGGCTTTCAGGCTAATGTAACCCGGAAACTGGATGATAAAAATAAACTGACAACCGGCATCTATTACATTCAGGATCAGGCAAACATTTTTGATGCCAATTATGGTGATATGACTGGGGCTCCCAATAATAATACCAAAGGGACCCTGCTTATCTGGAATCATAATTTTGATAAGACCACCAGCCTTACGGTGGGTAATTTGAACTATAAAATGCTGGATAAAAATGCAACCAGCGGAGCTATAAATAGCGATCGCAATCGCTTCTTCACCAATGTTTCGGTGAAATTCTAATTATAAATAAGAAACATGGAGAAAGATGGCTAGGGAAGAAGATTCCTTAGCCATCTTTCCTTTTATATCTTTTAGACTGATATAAACTAACAAACCGCCCTGCGCACAGGAACGGTTTATACCGGTGGTGCATACGACCACTGGCTTGTATGTAAAAGGGCTGAACACCCTTTTATAGCTGTATAGGAATTGCCATACCGTATCTGCCGGAGGAGGGTCAAATCGGCATGGCGCTTTATTTACCTTTAGTATACCGCTTAAGGCGGGATGCATTGTTAAGCTGGATTTAAGTATTTGTTAAAAGAGTCGCCAACACTTAACAGAAGATGGTAAGCTCCGGAGGTGGTCATGCCTGGGCAGAGTTTTGAGGGACCATAACCAGCCGGTTTACATAGTATATATAAAAAACAAGTAGGTGAATGATTTGGACTGCGAAGGGTTAACTGGGAAGGTTATAGTACCGGGTGATCCAGGTTATGAGCGGGCCAGGCAGGATTATAACAGAGCGATCAGCCAATATCCGGCAATGATCGTATATTGCACTGACTCCCGCGACATAGCCAACGCTATTTGCCGGGCGGAAAAAGACGGACTGGGACTGCGCGTAAGGTCAGGCGGACATGATTATGAGGGGTATTCCAATGGCACCGGCAAACTGGTTATTGACACATCTCTGTTAAATCAAGTCCAGATAAACCTGCAGGACGCTACGGTAAAAGTACAGGCAGGGACCAGATTATTGTCCTTATATGAACAGCTGTACGAGTATGGTTACACTTTTCCCGGTGGGACCTGCCCGACAGTAGCTATTTCGGGGTTAATCTTAGGCGGCGGGATTGGTCTCTCTACCCGGTATTTGGGATTAACGGCGGATAGTCTGCTTGAGGCAAGCATGATTAATTATGCCGGGGAACAGCTTGTGGCCAATCGTCAGTGTAATTCCGATTTGTTTTGGGCGCTTAGAGGAGCCGGCGGCGGAAACTTTGGCGTTGTAACCGACTATACTTTCCGGTTGGAGAAGGTAGATCAAATTACGGTCATTCAGCTTAGGTGGGATAATAATAAAGCGGCCCGAGACCGTTTTCTGGCGTTGTGGCAGGAATGGCTGCCCGGACTGGATTGCCGTATGAGCGCATTTGGCGGAATTTATCCGGCCGGTGCCTGGCTGAACGGTTTTTTCTATGGGACTACTGAAACGGCCAGACAACTCTTGCGTCCTTTTCTGGCTATTCCGGGCTTGACTTTGGAAATCACTATGTATGTTCCGTTTATTGATGCCATAAAGATCATTGGAGCCATTTATCCTAAGAGCGAGACTTTTCAGGCGGCAGGCAGATTCGTTCAGAGAACTCTTTCACGGAATCAATTGGATACACTGATTCATATTATCGAACAAGCTCCTTCCGAACGTGATTCATCCATCCGGGTCTACTCACTGGGTGGTGCTGTCCGGGATGTCAAACCGGAGGAGACGGCCTTTGCTTACCGGCAGGCTGATTATATTATGGCGCTTATGTCTGCCTGGAAAAAGGAAGATGAAGCAAGGGCCCATCGACGGTGGATTATGCAGGGCTTTTGCTTTATCGAGACAATCACCCTTGGATCTTATGTAAACTTTCCTTACAATAGAACACAAGGGTATCTGCAGGCTTACTTTGGGAAAAATCTGCCCAGATTGCAGGACATAAAAGCAGCTTACGATCCTTATAACGTATTCCGGTTTCCCCAGAGCTTACAACCGCCGCTGTGAAACGGCAGCGAAGCAGGCTCCAGCAGGCTTGACTGGTGCGGTTTCTAATCGGCGTGCATAGCAAAAGGACACTGCTGGGCTGCAGTGTCCTTTTACTTAAAATACTTCTATGGCAGTGCCGATCGTAAAGTCGGCCGGTGTCAGGGCTTCCTCGCCTTCGAGCATAATGCAGCCGGGGCGTTCGGGGGTAGAACCGCCCTTAAAGCTTAAGGTGCAATGACCCAGCTCCTTCAAGGTATGCCTGACCTCGGAGCCGATGGCGGAGATAGTGAAGACCTTGCCGCAGATGCTTAGCATATCGCCTGCGGCAAAATCGGCCAGTATAGGGGCCGGCTTATGGAGGACGGCCATATCAGCCAACTCCGGCGGCACGCCGTCGTTAAAGATGATGATGCAGTTTAGATCCGCTTCGGTGAGGAACTGCATAGCTTCAATTCCCCAGCCGGTGATTTCTGAATGATATTTCATGATGATTTCTCCCGTAAATCAAGGTTTGTTTAATACATGCCAAAGCTGAACAGAAAGGCGATAAGTACGGAAAGCGGGCCGGTAATCAGGCGGGAATAGAGCACGGCAGGAACGCCGAGTTCTATGGTTTCCGAATCGGCTTCGCCGAGGCTTAGACCGACGGGGATAAAATCGCCGCCGACCTGCGCGTTAATGGCGAACAAAGCAGGCAGGGCATACTGGGCGGGAATGTGGCCCAGGCCGATTTCCACGCCCAACAGTGTTCCCACGACCTGAGCGATGACGGCGCCGGGACCGATTACGGGCGCTACGAAGGGCAGCGAGCAGATGATGGAAATGAGCAGCATGCCGGGCAGGGTGCTGGCCAGCGGCGAGACGGTATGGGCAATGACGTTGCCGATGCCGGACACTTGGATGATGCCGATAATCATGCTGACAAAAGCCATAAAGGGGAGGATGCTTTTCATCACCATATCAATGGTTTCACGGCCGGCCTGATAAAATTTGTTGACCACGCCGCCGACGGCAATGCCAAGGCGGGTAATGGCATTTTTCTTTTTCCCGGCGTTCATGGCGGCGATTTCCGCTCTGGCCTGGGCTTTGGTTTTCGGTTCGGCGGCGGAAGTGGCGGCGTTGGCTTGCGCCTGGCTGCCGTCCTTACTGGTCAGAATAGCTCCTTCCGGGGCGTAGCTTAGGCAGCTTTCGGTTACATCGGATACATAGAGGGTTTCGGTGATAAATTTGGCCAGAGGACCGACTTTGCCAACTGGCGTGAGATTGACGGTAAAGACGTTTTTCTTGGGATATACGCCGCAGCGGGCAGTGCCGGCGCAATCGACGACGGCAACAAACATTTCGTTGTCCGGCACCGCCGTAGTGAAGCCGTCAACCACTTCGCAGCCGGACATTTCGGCGATCTTAACGGCCAGGGGATGAATGCCGCCGCCGGTCACGCTGACAACTTTATGGCAGGTATCGGTGGGCATGATGGTTAAAGGGCCGCCCCAGCCGCTGTTTCCCTTAGTTATGGTAATTGCTCGGTACATGGAATCATTCCTTTCTAAGGTCGTAAGTTAGGGGGTGATGCGGACTTTATTTCTCTCTTGCTTTTAATGTGGCATAGATTTTTTCGGTTACCAGACCACGGATGAAGATGACGATCACGCCAACCAGGAAGTAGCGGACAGCCAACTCGCCCAAAGGGAAGCCCAGGGTGGTAATGCCGGCGGCAATGCCCATATAGACAAACAGTTCACCGCCATTGGCATGGGGGAATAAACCGGTTACCGGATGTAAAAAGCTTACGGTGGCATCGTAATAGGCCGGTTTATGCTTGTTGTCGACGAAGCGTCCAAAGCTGTAGCACATGGGGTTGCCTAAAAATAATACAGCCAGGATCGGCAATATGGTGTACCGTGTTACTACGTTTTTCGTTGCGGTTTGCGCCAGGTTATGAATGCGCTCTTCGCCAATTAATTTGATAAAGGCGCTGACGGCGGTCATTAAGATGACGATGAGCGGAATAATTCCGACTACCCAGCCGGAAAAGGTGGTTGCACCTGCCTTGAAAAGATTCATAAAGCCATTAGCTAAATTTGCTATTAAATCCACGTTAGTTTCCTCCATTTTACATGATTATATAGGTGATGAAGCTGAATTGTACTTGGTACAGCCGGCATCCCGGGCCCTGAGAGGCCGGCTGGGCCATTTACTCTTCAACTGGGTTTAACCGTACATCCAATGCATCCAAAGCTTGCAGGTGTGCCCGATAGACTTTTTGCTGTTTGGCCGGCAGTGCCCGGTATTCATCGCGCAGTTCATAGATGGTTTTACCGGCGATCTGCTGCAAGGCCTGAAAGCGGCTGAAAATTGTATACCCTTCCAGTATTTCGCCGCCGGTAATCCGACCGCCCTGGTCACAGGCGATGACGACAATATTGCCGGGGGTGAGCTTCCCCTTTTTACTGCCAATGCCGACAGTGCCCAGCGGGCGGAGACGCCGGACCGCTTTTTTATACTGCCGGACTTGTTGCAGTGTGGCTATGGCCTGTAATACTAAAATGATAAATAAAGCAAGATAAATCATTATGTACTCCTTATAATCTCTAAAGTGCAAGCAAGGCCGTGGCGCAGTCAAAATCAGTGACCAACGTGTTGATAAAGCCGCCCCGGATGGCGCCGCGTACGGCCAGAGCTTTCCCTGCGCCACCGGCGATGCCGATCCGTTTCTGGACTTTCTTTAGCTGTTCAATCGGCATACCCGCCACCCGGCGGTTAAAGCTCATGAACTGATCACAATGGCCATCCTGATCGTAAAACTGCAATAGAATATCGCCAACAGCACCGGCTTCCACAAACTTGTCCAGCGTTTCGCCGCTGACATAGCCTGTTTCCATCAAGGTGGAACCGCCACGCTGTGGGATGCCGATGCCCATGATAATCGTGCTGATGCTGCGATAAAGTCTTAATACGCTTTGTACCGATTCTTCCTTCAGAAAGCCTTCCAGAACATTGACATCGGAGAAGATGGCCGGGGAAAAGAACTGGACACAATCACCGCCGAACAGCCGGGCGAATTCACTGGCGATATAATTGGAGTGAATGTCCAGCCGGCTGACGCCGAGACCACCGAGAATGGGTACGAATTTGCAACGGATTGGCTCTTCCAACTGGCGGGCCGCCCTGAGAACATTTTGCAGAGTCATTCCCATGGAGACGCCGACCACATCGCCGTCTTCCAGAGTGCGGATCAGGAAATTGACAGTTTCTTTGCTCACGCTGAGACTGATTCGCTCGTTGGTCGCTTCCACAGGGCTGGAGTCGGCAATGGCGGCCTCCAGCAGACCGTATTTTTTTTCCAGTTCCCGTTCCAGTTTACCGAATTTGATATTGTAGGGATTAGTTACTTCGATTTTAACAAATCCTTGTTCTTTACCCAGCTTTAGCATCCGGGACACTGAGGGGCGGGAGACGCCCAGGTGTTCGCTGATGTCCTGTTGACTGAGCTGATCATCATAATAGAGACTACAGCATTTAAAAATGAGACGAGGATCGTCAATGAATTTTTTCATGGTAGCCTCCTTTTGATAAATGAAATTATCAATATATCTATAATTGAACAATTGCAAATAATGATCTCTTGTTATCTGAAATGTAAAAAAATTGTTTTTATCCAAAATATCAGTATTGTTATATGTTGTACGGTGGTGGTTTCTATGGTCATAATTATAGACCAGGAATATTATTTTATCAATATTTTGAAATATGAACGTTTGTAAATTATATACCATTAAAAGTTGCGTGTTTACAAAATTTCTATATATTCGATGCAGGTACAATGCGCACATTTGTGCCTTTAGCATTAAAAGTTTTTGGCGAAATACAGTTGGTGGTGTGAATTGGCAGATTGCTGCGGCAGGATTTTTGCCGGGACGGCGGAATATTCTATATTCAAATTCCTGGCGTGCTATAGATAAAAAGAGACAGGTGCAGAGACCTGCCATATAAGGGGAGTAGGGTGTAGGATGAAAAGCGGAAAACTTGTTATTATCGGGGCGGGCAATGTAGGGTCAGCCATCTTGAATTCGGTGCTGCGGCTCAATGTGGTCAATGATATTGTGGTGATCAACCGCAACCAGGATAAGGCGCGGGGCGAAGTGCTGGATGCCAGCCATACAACCGCCTTTGTGTATAGTGCCAATACGTCGATCCGGGTCGGCGGCTATGAGGAATGCGCCGATGCCAAGATCATTATCATCACCTCGGGCGCCAATATTACACAGGGCAATAATGGTGACCGCATGGTACTATTAGAGCAAAATGTGGCTATTTTATCGGAAGTCATGGACAATATTACGAAATATACCAGGGATGCGATTGTCATTTTGGTTTCCAACCCGCTGGATGTGTTGGTCTATGTGGCGCAAACCCGCTTCGGGTATCCGCGGGAAAAGATTATCGGCACCGGGACTTTGCTGGATACGGCCCGGTTCAACAAAATGCTGGGCGATATCTGCGGGGTTGATGCGAAAAACGTGACAGGCTATGTATTGGGTGAACACGGCGCCACGGCGTTTATTCCCTGGAATACCGTCAATATCGTGGGAATTGCTTTTGACGATTTTGAAAAACAATTCGGTTTAACGGAAAAAATCGACAAGGATAAAATCCTGCGGGATATGAAAACCGTAGGTTTCGATATCCTGGCTTTGAAGGGGCATACCAGCTCCGGCGTGGCCTTAAGCGCCTGCCGCCTGGTGACCGCCATCATGCGCAATGAAAAGTGCATACTGCCTGTATCTATTGTGCTGGACGGACAATATGGCGTGACCGATGTGGCTTTAAGCCTGCCGTCTGTCATTTCGGAAAACGGCATCGAACGGGTGCTGGAGTTGCCCTTGGATGAAAAAGGGAGGATGGAGCTGGACCACTGCGTGAGTCATTTGAAGAGCATTTTGCGAACACTTGCCGCAGGAAAGTCCAACGCAAGCGGTAAGTAAGCCGGCTAAAAACGGTAAAGGGACTTATCAAAAGATAAGTCCCTTACTGGTCCCAGGATGCCGCCACCTGGTATGTTCAAACCTGCCGCTAGCAGGTGGGCTTCATAAGATATGGTTTTGCCCTCCACTCTGTTGGTGGCCCGGCAGCCGCATACCATCTAAATCCCTAATTAATGAAGTAGGTTGAACATAGCAAAAGTTCGCGAGCATCACAGGAATATGATTTATTTGTTAACATAATAACACGGATTTTGTTGTTAAGCAATAGGCGGTAAGCAAGAAAAATGGCGGTTCTGTTTAGTCAGGTTGACGTATGCTGAGGTATGCGCCGGTATGCAGTCGTTAGTATAATACCAGGTAAGCCATGGGATCGACGGCGGTGCCGTTTTTTCGGATTTCATAGTGGACATGGGGACCGGTACTGTTGCCGGTACTGCCGGCATAGGAAATGATCTGTCCTTTCTTGACTTCCTGGCCGACGGTGACAGCCACTTTGTCGTTGTGCCCGTATAGCGTTTCCAGACCGTTGCCATGATCAATTTTAACCAGATTGCCGTAACCGCCGCCCCAGCCGCTCAGCACTATCTTGCCGTCCGCCGTGGCGACGACCGGCGTGCCGGTGCCGACGGCGATGTCCAGTCCCTGGTGCAGTTCGCTGCCGCTTTCCAGCGGCGAACTGCGCCAGCCGAAGCCGGAGGTGATCGTTCCGTAGACCGGCCAGATTGACGGGGTAGTGGCCAGGGCTGAATCGGCCGGTTGGGCTGCCAGCTGCTGCTGCAAAGTAGCGGCCGGGCCTTTTTTTATGATGATGGCGGCATTGGGGCCGGCCGTTTCCTGATACGCTGCCAGACTGCCGATGCCAAAGAGCAGGCAGAAGATGGCCAGAACGGTCAGGCAGATGCTTGACGCCGTTCTTTGAAGTGGGTGGACAGCCTGGCGGCTGCCGGCTGTTTTATAAGACAGTTGCATAAAATATATACCTCCTTGCAGCACCGGACGGGAAGGAAAGCTCTCCTGACCGTTTGCTACAGTATACATTATAACGGAAATAGGCGGCTTTTGTTCATTTTTTTATTAGTGCTGCGGAGAAAGGAGGCCTACCGGCGGTATGCTGACTGACGATAACGAAGAGATGGGAAACTAGGGAACCGCTGATTTAATGAGCCAGCCGGAAAAAGATCCGTCAGGATGTGCGGCGTGAATACATCAGGTAGTTCCTAGACCGCCCAATATTTACCGGATTAAGACAGATAAGGCGCTTGCCTTGACGACGGCAGGGAAAAGTGAGAACATAGTAACTGTTAGTGTTAGTGTTAGTTTTACGGAGGAAAAAGTATATGAAAATAGCAATCCGGCAAAATCAGCCGGTGCTGGTAGGCGGCTTGCTGCTGCTCGGGCTGGCACTGCTGATTGCCGTCAGTTATCATTTGTTTCCGCTGCTGCGTTGGGCCCGGCACCAGTTCCAACTGTCACAGCCGCCTGCTGCCGTAACGGCGGTTGCTGCCGGTGTTGTGGACAAGCCGCTCAGACTTGTCCGGCCCGGTTCGCTGGAACAAGCCCAGCTTTTGCCGGTTTACACAGAGTATGCCGGAACTGTTGCCAGGCTTTATGTGGTGCCGGGGCAAGCGGTTAAAGCCGGGCAGCCGTTGCTGACCCTGGAGGCGGTCACTGCGCCGCCGGTGGCAAAGCCTGCGCTGCCGCCGGCCGGCCAGCCGGCCTCGCGGGCTTCCCACGAGAATGCGCAGCAGGAATTTGAACGGTATCAAAAATTATACGAACTGGGAGCGATTTCCCGCAAACAGTTGGAGGCGGCGGCAGCCCGTCTTAAAGCCGCTCAGGAGAGTCAGGACAGTGCGCCGGCGGCGTCGGGAAGTACTCAGTCTGTTGTTGACGTGCCCCGTGGTCCGGTAGAAGTAAGAGCGCCGGCCGATGGGATCGTCACCGGACTGATGACCGCGCAGGGCAAGAGCGTACCGTCCGGCCAGCAGCTTATGTCATTAGGCAGCGGGCAGGAATTGGAAGCGGTCATTTCACTGGAGCAAAGCGATTTGTATGTATGCCGGCTGGGTACGGCAGTTACGTTGCAATTGGGTGAGCAAACTGTGGCGGGCCAGATTTCGGGTATCTATCCGGAAGTAGCAGAGGATCAGTCCGTCACCTACCGGGCCCATGTCAAACTGGCCGGTCAGCCGGCCGGACCGACTTCGGGGACTCCCGTACAAATGGTCCTGGAAACGGGACAGACGGTGCCGGTGCTGGCCGTTCCGTCGGCAGCCTTGCAACAGGATGCGGCTGGGAGTTACTTTGTCTATACTGTGACGGACAATACCGTCGGGACACAGCCAGTGGCTGCCGGTGAAACCGTAGGCGATTTTACGGAAATTAGCGCAGGCCTTGTACCGGATACGCTGGTGCTTAGCGGCGCGGTTGACGGTCTGCGTCCCGGCGCAGCGGTCGTGCTGCAATGAGTCCGACTTTGACATAGTGATTATCAGCAAAGGAGTGATTGGGATGGAAGCAAGCTGTCTGTTTCTCTGCTATCCTGCTTGCAGTACCTGTAAGAAGGCCCGGCAGTGGCTGGAGAAAAACCAGATATCCTATGAGGAGCGTAATATCAAGGAAGCCAATCCGTCGGTGGCAGAGCTAACAGCCTGGTACACTAAAGCCGGTGTTCCGCTGCGGAAACTGTTCAATACTAGCGGACTTTTATATAAGTCGCTGTCTCTAAAAGATAAACTGCCGGGGATGAGTGAAGAAGAGCAGTTGGCGCTCCTGGCAAGCGACGGTATGCTGGTCAAGCGTCCGCTGTTGATTACCCGGGACCGGGTATTGGTGGGTTTTAAAGAAGCTGAATGGGAAATGATGGACTGACCGTTTATGGGAAAAGTTCCATATGTGCAATGAGCATAGTGAGAAATAACTATAATGTGCATGTGAACATTGAGCGACGGTTCTAGACATACTATAATAAACCCATATTCAAATTGATTAAGCAAATTTGCAATGGCGCAAACCGTGAAAACCGGTTTGCGCCATTTTGTTTTTGGAGGGGAAAGCGATGGCGGTCAGCTTTGAACATATTTATAAAGCTTTTGATGAAGTAAACGGAAAACCGCAATATGTTTTGCAGGATATCAACCTAACGATAGAGACCGGCCAGTTCATCTGTATCTTAGGTAAGAGCGGCTGCGGCAAATCCACGCTGCTCAACCTGTTGGCCGGTTACCTGAAACCGGACAAAGGCCGTATTCTGGTAGACGATAACCGGGTGGAAGGCCCGGCGGCCGACCGGGGCGTCGTATTTCAGCAGCACGCTCTGTTTCCCTGGTATACGGTGCAGGAGAATGTGGAGTTCGGTCTCAGGCTGAAAAGCCGGAAGGACGCGGCTCAGATCGCTGCTCAATACATTTCGTTGATCGGGCTGGAGGGGTATGAGAAGCTGTATCCGGCCGAACTGTCCGGCGGCATGGCGCAGCGAGTGGGCATTGCCCGGGCGCTGGTTAACGATCCAGCCGTGCTGCTGATGGATGAACCGCTGGGGGCGTTGGACGCGCTGACCCGCGATACCATGCGCAAGGAACTGATCCGGATCTGGCAATTGAGTCAAAAGACCGTCTTCTTCATTACTCACAGTGTACCGGAGGCGGTTTACCTGGCCGACCGGGTAGTGCTCTTAAAGCAGGGCGAGGTTGCCCTGGACCAGCCGATCGACCTGCCGCGGCCGCGGGAGACAAAGTCGCAGGAGTTTTTAAGCTATGTCGAGCTTTTTGAACAAGGTTTGACCGATAATCAGGCAGAGTCAGTCATTACGGAATAGAGAGGTGATTAACATGACGACAATGGAAGAAGGTTTGCTGAAGCTGCAGCGAGGGCTCCCTGCGCTACCGCAGGAAGAGGCGATCGTTCCCCGGAAAATTTCGGAAGCCAGAAAAGAACGAAACAATAAATACTACAAAGGCATTTCCCTATTCATTTTCTTCTGTATCTGGCAATTTGTCAGCCATCTGAATGGATTGAACCAGTGGTTCAATCCGGTGTTCCTGCCGTCACCCGTGACGGTGGTGAAAACAGGCTATGAATATTTTATGGCCGGTACCCTGGTTGATCATCTGACTATGAGTTTTTACCGGATGATTGCCGGCTTTTCCATCGGCGTGGTGGTGGCCCTGGTGTTGGGTATTCTGATTGCTACCAGCCGTGAGTTTGACAATATCCTGTCGCCGGTCCTGAATATGGTGGGCCCCATTCCGGTATTCGCCTTTTTGCCGATGTTTCTCATTTGGTTCGGCATTGGCGAATCATCTAAGATTGCCCTGATCGCTTACGCCACCTTTATACCGCTCCTCAGCTACATTGTGGACGGCATAAAAAATACCGATCCGGTGCTGATCCGGTCGGCGCGCAGTCTGGGAGCCACGCCCCGTCAGGTATTTACCAAGATCATTTTGCATTCGGCCCTGCCCCATATCTTCGCCGGTATGAAAATCAGTCTGGCGTTGACCTTTTCCGCCCTGGTGGTGGCCGAAATGATGGGCGCGTCATCCGGACTGGGCTACATCATTGTGAATGCCAAAAACTGGTTCAAAATGTCCGATATGTTTTTGTCGGCCACTTTGATCGGTTTGGAATATACCCTGTTTTACGGGATATTGACCTGCATAGAAAACCATTTGTTTAAATGGAAAAAAGCCGGGGCCAGTAAAGCGGTGGAACATTGATTATCAATAAAAAAGCATGGGGGGACAACAATGAGAAAACGTATGGTAGGGTTAGGTTTGGCGGTTTGTATGCTGGCCGCGCTGGTAGCCGGCTGTGGCTCAGGCGGCCAGAAGACGGAGAAAGAGGCACCCAAAGCGGCGTCACAGGAGATTGTCGCCTATGGCGTCATTGATCCGCAGATTTCGGCGCAGCAGATTATTGCCGACAAAAAGGGCTTTTTTGCCGCCGAGGGAGTCAAGGTGACCAATAAGCTGATCCAGTCGGGCGGCGATATTTCACCGTTGATCTCGGGCGGTACGGCCCAGGTATCCTTTGAAACACCGTACACCGACATTGCCGTGGCAGCCAATAATGTAGGCGTTAAAATTGTGGCACCCATGGCCGATATCGGCAATACCCAGGCAGTGGTGGCCGGCAAGAATGTAACCATTCAGAAGGCGAAAGATTTGGAAGGCAAGAAAATCGGTATCGCGGCCGGGGCCGGCGTATTGATCGCCATCCGCAATATGTGTGCCGAGCTGGGAGTCGACATCAACAAAATCCAGTTTGTCATCTTAAGCCCCAGTGACCAGATTGCGGCCCTGGACCGCGGCGACATTGATCTGATGGCCTGTTGGGAACCGTGGGTCAGCAATGCCGTTAAAGCCGGCGGCAAGCTGCTGTTCAGCGGCCTCAACTCCTATCTGCCGGACAAGCAGGGACCGGTGTCATGGCTGAGCTTTTACACGACCATGCAGGTGACCGACCAGTTCCTGAAAGAGCATCCTCAGGAGATTCAGGCAATGCTGAGAGCGTTGAAAAAGGCCACCGATTTCATTCATGAGCATCCCGATGAAGCCGCCGAAATCATTGCCAAGGAGATCAACCTTGACAAAGAACAGGTAAAAAAGATTATGGGACAAAACAAATATTCCATGCAGTTTGACGATCATTTCAAAAAGTCCAGCGACGAAATGGCCTCGTTTATGAAAGAAATGAAAAATATCCCCAGCAAGCCGGAGTTCAAGCAATATGCCGATCCGACGCTGTTAAAGCAGGCCTTGCCGGAATTGGTGACGGTAGCAGAATAAGAGAGGGAGGAAACAAAGATGAGAATGAAAAAGGGATTGTTGCGTAGCTGCGCCGCCATGATGGTCATTGTAGCCGGCTTAGCAGCGGCCGGTTGCGGCGGCGGACAAAAGACTGCCGCGCCGGCTGCCGATTCAGGGGCAGCCAAGGAAATCATCGCCTATGGTGAACTGGACCCGCAGGTTTCGGGACAGCAGATTATTGCCGAGGAAATGGGCTATTTTAAGGAAGAGGGCTTAAATATTAAAAATAAACTGATGACCGGGCCTGATGAGAATGCAGCTCTGGTTGCCAGCGGTGAAGCGGGCATTTGCTTCGGTTCGATCTATAACAACATTGCCGTGTCCGCCAACGGCGTAAAGGTCAAGGTGTTGGCACCGCTGGCCAATGCCGCCGGCACGCAGAGCGTGGTGGGGCGCAAGAATTTGCAGCTTACCAGCGCTAAGGATTTAGAAGGCAAGAAAATCGGCATGACTAACGGCGCCGGTGTATTAATCGCCATCCGCAATATGGCGGCGGCTACCGGCACCGATATCAACAAAATTCAGTTTGTCAATCTGCCGGTTTCCGATCAACTGGCGGCGCTGGAAAAAGGCGATATTGATGCTATGGCGGCCTGGGAACCGTGGGTTGGCAAGGCTGTCGACATGGGTGGCAAACTGCTGTTCAGCGGTACGACTTCCAACTTACCGGACAAACAGGGCGATGTTCACTGGATTGACTTTTATATGACGGTCCAGGTTACCGATGATTTTTACCAAAAGAATCCGGAAGTGGCTGAAAAGCTGCTGAAAGCGTTGCATAAAGCCACTGACTATATCAATCAGCATCCGAAAGAGGCTGCCGCCATCATCGCTAAACGGATTAACATCAAGGAAGATGAGTGCTTCCGCATTATGCAGAAAAACGTGTATGCCATGAACTATGATCAGCAGTTTGTCGACGGGGCCAACAAAATGGCCGAATTCATGCTGGATATGAAGAATATCAAGGCGGTGCCGGAGGCTAAAACCTATCTGGACCCCGGCGTATTAAAGAAAGTTTTCCCCGAAGCAGTGAAAATCTAAGAAGTTTGTTGCCAAGGTAAGCACTGATTAAATGAACCTGTCGGGCTGGCGAGAGATTTTTTCGTCTGGTAAGGAAGTAAACCGCAGAAATAGCGGCCCCTATTGCAAGATTTTGCTGACGCAGCCAGGCGGAAAAAGCTCCATCAGAACGCGCAGTATGAATTAATCAGTGGTTGCCCAGGATCATGTTACTTTTGTTTTCGTAAATCCCAAGAGCAGAGTCCCAGATATAACAGAAAATTTTCGTCCATATCACTCAAGTCGGTATGGAGAAGCTCTTTGATCTTTTCAATCCGATGCAGCATGGTATTGCGGTGCAGGTAGAGCTGTTTGGCGGCCACGCTGGAGTTGAACTTGCTTTGAAAATACACTTTCAGCGTGGCTGTTAAATCGGTATTGTTCTGGGTGTCGAAGTCGAGCAGCGGCTGCAGGGTACTTTCAATGACTTGGCTGCTATCCTTTTTATAGTAATGAAGCAATAAATGGTAAGCTATCTGATGAAAATAAGAAGCCGGTGCCGTCTGTTTTAAGCGCTGCTGCAGGGCAAGGGCCTGCAGGCTTTCTTCAAAGGAAGTGTGCAAAGCCTGCAAAGTATGGTGAAAACCGCTGATGCCGGCCGGCAGTGGAAGTTGGCTGAGCTGCTGGGCTTGCTGGCAAAGCCGTCTGGCGGTATGGCGGACTTCATTGATCGCATAGACAGGGTTGCTATCGACGGAAAACAGGAAAAACGCGCAGAACAGGCTGTCGTTGGCGCAGGTGAAAACGGCTGTCTCGTCGGTGCGCGTCTGAGAGCAATAGTTTTGCAGCAAAGTCAGGAGCTTCTTTTTTTGCAGATCGCTGTAAGCTTGCAGGGAGAAGCTGGCACAAACCCAGGCTTTATGATAGTTGAACCCGTAAAAGGAACAGATTTGCTGCGTTTCCTCCGGGGTGGCCTGGGTATGGTGCATCAGAAAATTTAAGAAGAAATGAGCGCGGTTGGCAGGGCCCGGCCGGGACACTTGTTGCTGTTCGCAGGCAAGGGCCATGATTTGAGCCGCTTTATGTAATACAGCCATAGCCTGGCTAGCGGCCGGCTGGCTCTGGATGAGGAGACAAAGATAACCCAGATGGTTGGGCAGCAGGCTGGCCAAGAGAAGGTACTGCCGGTCATTCAGAGTGAGACTGAAATCGGTCAGCGGCATTGTCTGTTCGGTGAGCCGGTCGGCCATGACAGCGGCCGCTTCGGCAAGCTGGCCGCTGTCAAAGGCGGCCGGTGCTGCCAGAGCGAGACAGGCGTAAGACAGGTCGGTAACTAAGACCGGGCTGCCGAAAAAATCGGCCATGATTTTCACCAGGCAAGTCAGGTCTTTATGCTGAAAAAAGGCGTCGCTCAGTTCCGTAATGAGCTGCTGGTCCTGGAGCGCTTGTTGGTGCTGTTGCAGGTACAGCTTATTATATACGGTATGAATGATTTCCGAGAAGCCGTAGAAAAAGGGCAGTTCGATGACCGGAAAATCCAGCTTTCTGGCTTCGTCCAGCAAAGGCTCGGGAATGGTTTTGAAAAAACGCTTGATTTTGACGGCAAGTCCGGCGCAGCCGATTTCTTTCATTTCCCGGATAATGGTACGCTGCAGTTCAGGGTCATCCTTAAAAATATAGCCGGTGGTCAGGATAAGCTCGTTCTTTTTAAACCATTTCAGCACATCCGGATTATCGAGGATGTTGACGCTGGTAATTTCACCGGACGACTGAAGATTGCCGACAACTAAACGGATATTGTTTAACTGACTGTGATGAATAAACCAATCCAACGTAACTGCCATACCGTTCATCCCTTTGCCAGGTAACCACTGATTAATTCACGCTGCGCGTTCCGGCAGGTTCATCTAACCAGCGGTTACCTTGATAAGTTTGGCTAGATTATATCACTCCACGTGGGAGCGGTAAATATAAAGTTGTAAAGGAAGGTGGCACCGTGTACGATCTTTTAATAAAGAATGCCCGATTGGTTACCGCCGATGAAGTGATCGCGGCAGCGGTAGCGGTGAAGGATGGCAAGGTTGCCGCCGTTCTGGCCGGTGAAACGCCGGTGCCGGCGCGACAGGTGCTGGATTTGACAGGGAAATACCTGCTGCCGGGCGTGATTGACTGCCATGTACATTTTAACGAACCGGGCTATACCTGGCGGGAAGAGTTCGCCCAGGGCAGCCGGGCGGCCGCGGCCGGCGGTGTGACAACGGTGATCGACATGCCGATGCAGAACAGGCCGCCGGTTATCGACCGGGAGGTCTTTGCCCGTAAGGCGGAACTGCTGCAGGGGAAATCAGCCATTGATTACGGCTTTTGGGGCGCTCTGATCAAGACGAATTTGGATAAACTGAGCGGTTTGCAGGAAGCAGGCACGCTGGCCTTTAAATGTTTTATGTGCAATCCGGGTCAGGACTATACGGCGCTGGATATAGCGGAAATTGAACAGGTACTGGTTACTTTACGGGAGTTTGACGGGCTGGCCGGCTTTCACTGTGAGGATTATGCCATGATTGAACGGCTGCAGACAGCCAGTCTGGCCACCGGGAAAACCGGCCGTCGCGATTATCTGGCGGCGCGGCCGGTCGAGGCCGAACTGAAAGCCGTTAACGACATCATTGCTTTGCTGGATAAAACGGAAGGCCGGGCCCATATCTGTCATGTTTCCCACCCGGCCGTGGCGGAAGCCATCCGGCAGGCTAAAGTAAAGGGGCTGGATATTACAGCTGAAACCTGTGTGCATTATTTGCTCTTCACCGGGGAGGACCTGGTGAACGAGGGGCCCCGGTTTAAATGTTCGCCGCCGCTCCGGACGGCAGCCGACCGGAAAAAGCTGTGGGACTATGTGCTGGACGGCACGCTGGACTGCATCTGCTCCGATCACTCGCCCTGCGCGCCGGAAGAGAAGGCGGAGGCTTCCGAGACCGGCACTTTTGGCGCCTGGGGCGGCATCAGCGGGGTACAGACTTCGCTGCAGGCTTTTTGGGATTTGGCGATTACGCAAAAGGGGGCGGACCCGTCGTTGGTGGCCCGGGTGATGAGCATAAATCCGGCGGCCATTTTCGGTCTGGATGGTGTCAAAGGCACCGTCATGCCCGGCCGGGATGCTGATTTTACCGTGATAGATCCGCAAAAAAACTGGGAAATTACTGCTGATGAGCTGCTTTACAAGCATAAATTTTCGGCCTTTACCGGTCTTAGCGGCACTGGCGCGCCGGTTATGACCATCGTCCGGGGGCAGGTTGTGATGGAAGACGGCCGGCTACGGGACGGGTGTACCGGTCAACTGGTCCGCCGCTGCAGGGAGGAATAGCTATGGAACTGGAATTGGCACGGCTGGCGGAACGGATTGAAGGTCATTTGGCAAAGCTGCGCTGCTTTTCGGCAACCGTGGAGGGTGTTACCCGGCTGCCTTTTACCGTCGAAGCCCGTCAGGCAATTGATTATCTGGCGGAAGCTATGAAGCAGGCCGGCATGACTGTACGGTTGGATGCATCAGGAGCTCTGATTGGGCGGTATGAAGGCCAAACGGCGCAAACGGTGGTGCTCGGTTCCCATTATGACTCGGTGCCACGCGGTGGCGCTTTTGACGGCGTTGCCGGTGTGGTCTGCGGCCTGGAACTGGTGCGGGAACTGGCGGTGACCGGCCGGCGCCTGCCCTGGTCGCTGGAGGTGGTGGCCACCAATGATGAGGAAGGCGTACGGTTTGGCGGCGGCTTTTTCTCCAGTAAGGCATTTTTAGGTCTGTGGCAGCCGGCTCAGTTGGCTGCTATCCATGACGGCGAGGGGATCAGTCTGGCGGCAGCCATGCGAGGCTTCGGCCTGGAGCCGGAGCAGATCGGTCAGGCCGTCTGGGACTTAACTAACATCCGCTGTTTTATTGAAATTCACTGTGAGCAGGGGCCGGTGCTGGAACAGCAGCAGCAGGAAATCGGCATTGTCAGCGGTATTGTCGGCATGCGCCGCTATGCGATAAGCTTGCAGGGGCGGCCGGATCATGCGGGGACCACACCGATGACCATGCGGACCGACGCGCTGGCGCTGGCCGCCCGGCTGATCAGCAAGGCCGAGGATACGGCGCTGGCTTATCCCGGCGCTGTTGCCACCGTCGGCTTTTGCGATATCCGGCCTAATGTGGTGAACACCATTGCCGGGCAGGTAGTGTGCAGTCTGGATATCCGGAGCCGGTGGGAAGCCGATATACAGGCCATGGAAACTGAAATTCTGGGCTTTATCCGGAATTTGGCCCGGACGCGGCAGGCCGGCTGTGAAGTAAACCGCACGCTGACGGTACAGCCGGTGGAACTGGACCGGACCTTGCAGGGGCTGCTGGAAAATAGCTGCCGCCGCCGGGGCTATGCTTTCGGCCATTTGCCCAGTGGCGCCGGCCATGACGCCCTGCAATTGGCGACGGCAGTGGCGACGGCCATGGTATTTGTACCCAGCCGGCAAGGCCGCAGCCATTGCCCGGAGGAATATAGCGACAGCCGCCATCTGGCCAAAGCCGTGCTGGCTGTGCTGGATACGCTGGAAAATTTGCCATAGGAGGAAAAATCATGGGATATCCAAGTGATGTATTAAGTACCCGTGCCATCGTGAAACCAGGCTTGTATGCCATCATTCCGAAGGACGGGTTGGTCAATAATGTGATTCCTTATATCGAAAACTGCCGGGTTAGTATTGTGGCCTCGCCGAAAATGGGCGCCGGCTTTGTCCAGTATGTGGTGGAAGCGGCGCCGGGCGGCCGGACAACAGCACCCTTCGGCGGTGAGCCGGCGATCGAAAGTTTCTTGTACTGCATCGAAGGCGTGCTGGCCGTTACGGTTGGTCAGGAACAGTTTGTACTGACTGCCGGCGGTTTTATCTACGCGCCGGCCGGTGCGGGCATTGCCTTTTCCAGTGAAGCACCGAGCAAGCTGCTTTTGTATAAGCAGCGTTATATCCCGCTGGCCGGGAAAGCCGCGTATACTTGTGCCGGCAATGTCAACGAGATCGCTTACCGGAATTATGACGATATGGCCAATGTATATATCAAGGACTTGCTGCCCGCCGGGCTGGGGTTTGATATGAATATGCATATCCTGGCCTTTGAGCCGGGCGGTTGCCATCCCTTTGTGGAGACTCACGTGCAGGAGCATGGTGCCTATATTTTAAGCGGCGAAGGGATGTACCTGATGGAAAACACCTGGCTGCCAATCAAAAAGGACGACTTTATGTGGTTCGGTCCCTATGTGCCCCAGGGCGCTTATGGGGTGGGCCGGGACCTGTTTGCCTATATTTATTCCAAAGACTGCAACCGGGATGTCGTGTTATAACCGAGGAGGATGACTATGAAAATTGCAATTATTGAACCCTTGGGCGTCGAACGGGAAAAACTGCGGCAAATCGCCGCCGAAGTGCTGGGGAAAGACGTTGATATTACCTATTATGACAGCTTTCCCGCCGATCAGGCGGAGGTGGTAGCCCGGTCCCGGACAGCCGATATCGTCGTGCTGGCCAATATGCCCTATCGCGAAGCGGTGCTGGCCCAGTGCCCGCAGCTTGCCATGCTGTCGGTGGCTTTTACCGGAATTGATCATATTGATATGGCTTATTGCCGGCGGAACAACATTACCGTCTGCAATTGTGCCGGTTATTCCAATGAGGCGGTCAGCGAGCTGGTCTTCGGGCTGGTGCTTGGCTTGTATCGCCGCCTGATTGCCTGTGATACGGCGGTGCGCCGGGGCGGGACCAAGGACGGACTGATCGGGTTTGAGCTGGCGGGAAAAAAATTCGGTATTGTCGGCACCGGTGCCATCGGGTTGAAAGTGGCGGCGCTGGCCCGGGCCTTTGGCTGCGAGGTGTATGCCTACAGCCGGACGGTGAAGGAAATGCCGGGCATCCGCTATGTGGATTTGGATACGCTGCTGGCAACCTGTGACATCGTATCACTCCATGTACCGCTTATGGAACAGACCAGGGGCATGATTAACCGGGATAAACTGGCGCTGATGAAACAGAACGCTGTTTTGATTAATACGGCCCGCGGTCCTGTCGTTGATGCCGCGGCGTTGGCTGAGGCCCTGACGGAAGGGCGGCTGGCCGGGGCGGCGATGGATGTTTTTGAACAGGAGCCGCCTATTCCGGCCGAGCATCCGCTGCTGCAGGCGCCTAACGTCATCCTGGCGCCCCATGTTGGTTTTGCGACCCAAGAGGCCCTGGGTAAACGGGCGGTTATCGCCTTGGAGAATATAAAACAGTGGCTGGCTAAGACGCCACAAAATGTAATGTAGAAGGAAGCAGAACGAAGGTGGCGTTATTATGACAAAGCAGGCAAGTGCAGCCAACATCCGCCATTGGCTGGAAACGATCAACACCTATAACTCCACGCCGGGAGCCGGTACTACACGGGTTTTGTTCACCAAGCCCGAGGTGGAGGCCAGACAATATGTAAAGGACGAAATGCGGAAGCTTGGGCTGGCGGTAAAAGAAGACGGGATCGGCAACATTTTCGGCATTTTGCCAGGCCGCCGGCCGGAACTGCCGCCGGTCTGGACGGGATCACATATTGATACGGTGCTCCATGCCGGCATGTTTGATGGCATGAGCGGTGTGGTGGCCGGTTTGGAGGCGGTGCGGCTGATCCGGGAAGCCGGTGCCGCCTTTGAACGAAGCATTGTTGTGGTGGTGTACACCTCGGAAGAACCTACCCGCTTTGAACTTGGCTGTCTGGGCAGCCGGGCGCTGGCTGGCAAACTGAGCCTGGCCGATGCCTGTAAGCTGGTGGATAAGGAGGGCCGGAGCCTGCCGGAGGTGCTTGCGGAGCTTGGTTATGACCTGGCCCGGTTTGCTGAAATTCCTATCAGGCCGGGCGCGGTATACGGCGCAGTGGAGCTTCATATTGATCAGACCGGCGTGTTGGAGCGGGCGGGGAAAACGGTGGGAATTGTCAAAACCATCTGTGCGCCGACCAACTTCGATATCGAGGTGACCGGCTGTCAGTCCCATGCCGGCGGCACTTCCATGGAGGAGCGGCGCGATGCCTATGCGGCAAGCTGTGAAATCGGCCTGGCATTGGAAAAACTGGCCCGCGAGTCGGACAGCGAATATACGACGGCTACCATAGGGCGGGTAGAAGTCTGCCCCAATGCGGTCAATGTCATTCCGGGCAAGGTAAAGTTCTCCATTGATATCCGTGACTGCGATTTTGACGCCAAAGAGCGGCTGGTGGCCAAACTAAAAGCGGCGATTGCCGTCATTGAGGAAAAACGCGGCGTTCAGGTGAGCCTGACCGAATACAATAACGACCAGCCGATGCACTGTAATACGGCGATGATGGCTAAGATTGAGGCGGCCTGTCACCGGCGCGGCATTTCCTATCAAAAGGTGATCAGCGGCGCTTTCCATGATTCGATGCTGGTCGGGGAATTTGCTCCGGTGGCGATGATCTTTGTACCCAGCAAAAACGGCATCAGCCATAGCGCCGAGGAATGGACCGAGTTTGCGGATATTGCCGCCGGCACCGATGTGCTTATGGATACGCTGCTGGCTATGGCGAATGAAGTGTAAAGGGCATGGTAAAACCCTGTTCGAGAGCATATGCTTTCGGACAGGGTTTGCTGTTTGGTTATATATGAGAGTTTCTTTCTATATTTCGGCAACTACCCGGCAGGGGAGACCGGACAGGCCGGCGTAATTGACCGGATAGGTATGGACCAGGAAGCGGCGTCCCTGGGCTTTTTGCAAAACCATATCCAGATTGGCCAGGTTTTCAATGACGAAAATATGGTGGTCGGCGCAGTACTGATCGGCCTGTGCATGCCCCGCCGCCTGGCGAATGCCTGCCATATCAACGCCGATGAGGCTTACTTTTTTGTTTACCAAATAGGTGATCAGGGCCTGGGACAGTTCGGGATGGTTCTTAAAATAGCCGGGACTGCCATAGGAATTTTCTTGCAGCCAGCCTGTGTGAAAGAGGATAAAGTCATTTTCCTGAATGGTCGCCGAAGCTATATCGGTTACTTCAATCTCTCTGTCCCGTATATGGCTGACATCAAACAGAATGCCTTCCCGCTCGGTGTTATCCAGGGAAAAGGTTTTGTCCATGGCGTCAAAATGCGTTCCGATGTGGCCGAATTTCCCGACAGGAGGGATTTGGCCGGCTGCATCAAGTTGAAAAAATGACTGTAAAATGTCTTCGGTCAATGTTACCGATAGATCAATTTTCATAATAGATCACTCCTTTGCTCTCATTGTTTCCTGGTAAACAATTTTATTATAACGGAATAACGTTTCCTTGTAAACAATATAAGGCGGATTTATTTTATTTTGCCGGTTTATGCGCTATAATAATACATAAATACTATTGAGCGGGTTGGGACTATGAAGCAGAAAGAAGCAGAACTGAAAGAGTTAATCGCTAAAATTGAAACGCTGGTGTATCATGTGGAGGCGATGGAAGGCCAGGAGGAAATCTTGCTGCAGGCGGCGTTGGCCGGGCAGATTGATGAGCGCCTGCGGCAGGCCGGTCTGTCTCTGTCCGAATGTCATGTCCTGGACTGCATGGAACGCCATGCCGGCTTGAATACGACAGCCATTGCCAGGAAGATGAACATGACTAAAGGCGGCATATCCAAGATTGCCGCCAAACTAATTAAAAAAGATTTGATTGAAGTGCGGCGTCTGCCCGATAACCAAAAAGAAATCTACTACAAGCTGACACCGTTGGGTAAACAGGCTTTTGAACTCCATGCCCGCTTGCATAGAATTGCGCGGGACGAATTTGCGAACCGGTTTGATCAGTACAGCCCGGCAGAATTGCAGACGGCAAAGCGGTTTATTGATGATCTGATCGCCATCTTGCCGGCCGTGGGGCAAAGCGTCGGCCTGTTCCAACCGGGCAGCAGGTTGTATTCATCGGAAGGAGGGGAAGAAAAATGAACCAAGTGGCTGTGTTGACCCTGCAGGGCGCCGGTGTGCCCAAAGCGGTGCATCCTGTTATCATAAGCGACGATAAGGAACTCGTACTGATTGACTGTGGCTATCCCGGCAGCCTGCCTTTGCTTAAGCAGGCTGCGGCAGAGCAGGGGATGGAGCTGGACCGGCTGACCAAAATCATCATCACTCACCACGACTATGACCATATGGGCGCGCTGGCCGCTTGCAAAAGAGCCTATTCCAGGGTGCAGGTAGTGGCAGCCCGGGAAGAGGCGCCGTATATCGCCGGTGAGAAAAAATCGCTGCGGCTGCAGCAGGCCGAGGCGCTGTATGCCAGCCTGCCAGAGGAGCAAAAAGCCCTGGCCAGGGGATTTCAAGACCGGCTGGCAGCGCTGGAGCCGGCGACGGTAGATATTCTTGTTCAGGACAGGGATTGTTTTCCCTGGGGTGGCGGCATTGAGATTGTTGCCACGCCGGGGCATATGCCCGGACATATTTCGGTATACCTTAAGGAAAGCAAAACACTGGTTACCGGCGATGCCCTGGTAGCCGAGGCGGGCCGGCTCTTGTTTGCCAACCCGCAGTATACTCTGGATATGAAACTGGCCTGGCAGTCCAGCCGGAAGTTCCTGGATTATGATACAGCAAGAATCGTTTGTTATCATGGCGGCATTGTCACCGAGAACATCCGGGCGGCGCTGTTGGCTATGTAAAAATCAAACAAACGGGCTGTCCCGGATATTATTCCGGGACAGCCCGTTTGTTTGATTGGCATCAAGCCGCTACGGTCTGTTTTTAACTTGGGTTAAGCTGCTGCTTGGCCGGCTATTCAACTGTTCATAGTATTCCACCTCAAAATACATCCGTTCAAAAATGATTTTACTAATCATTTCGTTGATTTCCCGGCAGTTTTGCTGAAAGCCTTCGTCAATGACGCCCATCAAATGATCGATCTGCTGCTGCGGCATATCCGGCGGCAAGGGTAGATTGAAACAAGGTTCGAAGGTTTTATTGGCATAATTGGCCACAAAATGGCTCATCCGGTCACCGACCTGTTCAGTCAGCTCGGGATTGCCGGTCAATTCAAACAGGTAGGCGCGGATCAAGCGATCCATTTCCTGCAGCATCTGATCGTTGGGAGTGGGAAAACTGACAATTTTAGCGGTCATGGCAGGTGCTCCTTTACGCGGTACTTTGCGTTTCTTGTTTGCTGTTGGGCGGGCCGTTAGCCTGACAGGCTAATCCGCTGGTTTACATGCAAGCATCATACCATTATTATCGCGGGGAACTATTAGAATTGACTTTGGAAAAGAACGAAAAATGTAGATAAAAATATGTACTGAAAATATAAAACATATATTGTACTTTGTCTTTAAAAGATGTACAATGAAGGTCGCGATTGAATCTAGTAAGGCGGTGATATGGTTCGATGAAACAGAAAATTTCTATGTTAGGTGTTCCCATGTGGTTGGGACAAACGCGGTACGGCACCAATATGGGGCCGTCGGAGCTGCGGCTTGCCGGCTTGACAGGCCGTCTAAAGCAGCTTGGTCTGGAAGTGGCCGATGAGGGTAATATCCCGGTGGGAAGTGCCGGGCCGCGCAAACTAGCAGATAAGAATATGAAGAATACTAAAGCCGTTGTCAAAGCTAATGAGAAGTTGGCGGCAAAGGTTTCCGATATGGTAAAGAGAGGGCGATTTCCCCTGGTATTGGGTGGCGACCACAGCATTGCCATCGGTACACTGGCGGGCCTTGCCAAGCACTATAAGAATCTGGGGGTCATCTGGTATGACGCGCATGCCGATATGAATACTCCGGAGACCTCGCCTAGCGGCAATATTCATGGAATGCCGCTGGCCGCCAGCATGGGACTGGGGCCGGCCTGCCTGACGCAGATCGGCGGTTACAGCCACAAGGTCCGGCCGGAAAATATTGTGCTAATTGGCGTCCGGGATATCGATCCCGGTGAGCAGGAACTGATTGCCAATGCCCGGATTAAGGCGTTCTCAGCGGACGATGTTAACCGGCTCGGCATAGACAGAGTTATGCAGGCGGCGCTCGATTATTTGGCCGAACGCTGCGACGGCATCCATCTCAGTTTTGATCTGGACGGCATTGATCCGACGGAAATTCCCGGTGTAGGTACGCCGGTGAGTGCCGGCATCAGCTATGCCGACAGCCTGCAAGCCGTTGAACTGCTGTTTAACTCCCGAAAAATTACTTCCGCCGAATTTGTGGAAGTCAATCCACTGCTGGATAAAGGCGGCATCAGCGCCCAACGGACGGTGGATTTAGTCAGTACCTTATTTGGCGAAAAAAGTGCGCTGGCGCTCCGGAGCGAGATTTCGGTCGGTGCAGCACAGCACGTGGTATAAAGAAAAGCATGACAATATAGCGACAGGGGCTTTGCCGGCAGGGATGGCTTATCCGAAAGGGTTAAGACATCCCTGCTTTTGTTATGCCTTGGTGTGGTACTAGCGGGTAGGAAACGTAAAAATTCGTCGGCAAATCACAGGAAAAAAGGGTTCCGGTCCTGCCCGGCGAACTATAACAAGGATTTTAGCCACGGGCGGAACTTAGCGCAAGTTACGCACCGTGCGACGCAAGGGGTTATCAGCATGCGTGAATATATCCGGGAAAAGTTATATTCCTGTCTGCAACGACAAACTATCGGCTCTCATTTGCAGTTTCTTATTTCCGTTGTGCTGGTTACCGTCAGCATCAGCCTGTGTCTTTTATATACCTGGCATGAACGGGAACTTCGCCTGGTCGAGAGCGAGCAGACAATGCACCAGTCGGTTGTCCAGCAGTCGAAGCTTATTGGCGAATGGTTCCGGGACCGGGCGGATGATTTGGAAACCATAACACGGCTGCAAACGGTACGAACGGGAAATCTTACCGGCATGTTGAATGATTTTCAGGCCGGGTTAGCCAGCAGCAAGGAGTTTGAGGGTTATGCCTTTGTCGATCAAAGCGGCAGGACGGTAGTGGACACTGTGGCGCCGCCTGGCACGGATGTGAACAACCGTGATTATTTTCGCCTGGGCATGGCCGGTCAGTCGGTGATCACCGGAATATTGACCGGCCGGGCCACGGGACGGAAAATTGTTATCCTTGCCAAGCCGGTGTTTGATTATCAAAACGAGATTCGTGGCATTGTGCTTGCCACGGTGACTTTGCAGAAGCTGGACGGCATTATTCAAAACCTGGAATTCGGCACAACAGGCAAGGCTTATCTGGTGGATGAGAAAGGTACGGTTCTGGCTCAATCCGGCCCAGGTGACAGGCCGGAAAGCTCGCTGGTGGAGAACGAAGGCTACCGGCAGGCTAAGGCCGGATTTTCCGGGGCAAAGCGATATATCAACCACGCCGGCCGCCCGGTTGTCGGAGCGTACCAGTGGATTCCCGAACGCAACTGGGGCGTCATTTTTGAAGTGGAGCAAGCGGAGGTGCTGGCGCCGCTCTATGATATCCTGATGCGGGCTTTGTTTGGCAGCCTGATTATTTTATTCCTGGCTTTATGCGTTGCCCGCCTGATTGCCAAAAATATTGAGAAGCCGATTGCCATGCTGTTTGCCGCTTTGCAGCGCACCCAAACAGGGGATTATGAACATGCCGTGTCCGAACGGGAGTTCTTGTTTGCGCCGGCTGAAATCCGGGGACTTTGCCATGCCTTCAATATCATGATGGGCACCATTCACGAACATGTCAAACTGCTGCACAACATTAACGAGGCTCTGTCGGTGGCGGAGAACAAATACAGGACCTTAAGCATTCGCGACCAACTGACCCAATTATACAACCGGACCTATTATGAGGCCGAACTGGAGCGGCTGCAGGCCTTGCAACAGCCTGTTGCGGTTGTCATCTGCGATGTGGATGGACTGAAACTGGTGAACGACACACTGGGGCACAAGGCGGGGGACGGTCTGATCAAGACGGCGGCGCGGCTGTTGCTGGACAGTTTTCCGCCGGCGGCGACGGTGGCCCGGATTGGCGGCGACGAGTTTGTCGTCCTGTTGCCGAATGCAACGACAGAGTCCATGCGGGCCCAGGTGCTTGTTCTCTATCAGCGGGTGGCCGAGCACAATCAGCAGCAGCCCGGCCATCCGCTCTTCCTATCAACCGGCGGTGTGGCGGCCAAGCCGCCCTTTGAGCTGGAAGATATGGTGAGTGAAGCCGATAACTATATGTATCAGGAGAAAGAACGTAATCGCAGCCGTAACCGCCGCTGGCTGCTGGCCGCGTTTATGAAAACGGTGGCGGAATATGACGATAGGTATCTGGAACATTTGGAAGGGGTAAAAAGATGGGGCCTGCTGCTGGGGCAGGCTCTGCAACTGGATGACCTGCAGTTGCGACAGATCGAACTGGTCGCCCAGTACCACGATGTCGGCAAGATTGGCGTGGCCCGCCACATTTTGACGAAGGCCGAGCCGCTGAATGAGCAAGAATGGGAGGAAATCAGGCTGCACCCCGATATCGGAGGACGGCTGGCCAAAACAGTTCCCGATTTGCAGACCTGTGCCGAGCTGAGTGGCTCCCATCATGAACGCTGGGACGGAGAAGGCTACCCCAACCGTCTGAAAGGGGAGGAGATTCCTTTGATTAGCCGGATTGTGGCCATTGCCGATGCGTATGACTCCATGCAGCGTCATACCAGCTACCGGCGGGGCCGCTCCATGGAGGATGCCCGGCAGGAACTTGAAAACTGTTCGGGCAGCCAGTTTGATCCCGAACTGGTACGGATTTTCCTTAGGGCCGTTTAGCCGGCATACATTGTACGTCCGGCAGTTGTGCAGTATAATAATAAAAAACATAAAAAAACAGTTTTTGTAAACTGGAGGCTTATAGGAGACGACTATGGCAATTGAAGCGGTGAAAGCATACTTTAAGGCTCTTGGCCGGGAGCAGGATATTCTGGAATTCGCTGTGTCCAGCGCGACGGTTGAATTGGCGGCACAGGCAGCCGGGGTTATTCCGGCGCGAATTGCCAAGACGCTTTCGTTCAAGCGGGAGGATGGCTGCGTTCTTTTGGTAACCGCCGGTGACAGCCGGGTGGATAATGCGAAATTCAAGACGGAGTTTGGCTGCAAGGCGAGGATGTTAACGGCTGAGGAAGTGCTGGCGGCGACGGGACATGCTGTAGGCGGTGTATGCCCCTTTGCCATTGACAATATAAAAGTCAGTGTTTTTGCCGATGTTTCGCTTAAACGGTTTGAAACGGTGTTTCCCGCCTGCGGCAGCAGCAATTCGGCCATTGAACTACATTGTGACGAGTTATATGAGTATGCCAGGAGTGAGAAATGGGTCGATGTCTGTAAGGACTGGCAAGGTTGAACTGTTGCACTGCGGTGAAGCAGACGGGAGAAGGAGGCTAAGAAACATGGAACAGGGCAGTCCGGCGGTTCAACGTCCTGGCCGGGATCTTGATATTCAAGTAGCGCTAAAAGTAATGGGCTATATTTGGTTAAAACATTTGCTGCAATTCAGTGCCGAGCTGGCCGTCAAATGGCTGGGAACAGCCGACGACATTGAGGCTTCCGGCGGAGTTTACGTGGCTGTGAAGCCGGAACAGTTTTGGGCGCTGAAAGAACGGGAAAACCATGCGGAGGCAGTACCCGGCTTTTCTACCGATCAGGCGGCGGCAGAGCAGGTGGTTGCCGAAATGGAAAAACGGGGCTGCCGCTATGACGTGGTGACGGTGGACAATGCGGCAGCGCCATGCCGGGTGACCTTTTCCCGGAACGACGGTGAAACGGCCACGGCTTCCGGAGCTGTTATGCCCGAGGCCGTGGCCAAAGCGGCGCTGGCTTTTGTAGCTTGTACGGCCGCCGGAAGCAGGTAAGCGGTTGCCGGTATAACGGGACAACAGAACAGATAACCAGGAACAAGCCTTAGAGCGTGTCTTCAAACGATCCCAAACGGCCTCGGACGGTGTTCTTTGTTCCACATTTTGTTAATGCTTTTTGAAATAGGAGCCGCTGTTTCTGTAAAGTGTTGACTCGTCTGGCGCAAAAATCACTCGTCATAGACATTCCGTTAGTTTGAAGATAAGCCCTAGCCGGATATGGCAGGGCTTGTTTTTTTATGATCAAATTTAACTAGGAATTTATAACCATTTCACTGTATAATAGGAAAGTCAGGACAAAGAAAGACATAATCTGACAAAATGCTACATATATGAACCGGACAGCCGGCAGGAAGGCTGGTTATCAAGTTTTTCGACGCAAAAGGTGGGATGGAATGAGCCTGAAAACAAAAGTTACTTTATTTATGACAATTCTTTTAGTGATGAGCGTAGGTTTTGTGACGGCAATTCTTTGCTATCAGGCCTATTCTACCTGGGAGCAATATGCTTTCCGGCTATTGGTGGAAAAAAACCGGGGAACGGCCTTGTCTTTGGAAGCTTGGCTTTCTACCCGGCCAGCCTTGCGGGAAGCCGCGTCCGTTCCGGTAACCGGTGAGAGTGATGCTCCCGGTGAGGCCGGCTTGCAAGAGAAGTTGATGACTATAGCCCGCCAATTTGACGATGAACTGGCACAGGATATGGGAGATCAGGTGGAACCGGTCATTGCGGCCGCTCCACCGCAACAGCTTCTGCTGGATACGGTCGGTGATGTTTTATATGCCGGCGATGTGCTGTCCCGGCAGCCACTTCCACCGGCTGCTCTGTTACACGCCATAGCCGGAAACGGGACGGGGCAAGGTTGGGTTGACTGGGCGGGAAAATCCTATAAGGTATTTTATCAAAATCTTTCCGCCGACGGCTGGATCTTTGCGACGCTTGTTCCGGAAGAACTTTTTCTTGCCCATCAGCGGGACATGATTGCCCAGTCGGCAGCCATCGCCGCGGTGACGCTGCTGATTTCCCTTATGGGCAGTAGCCTGCTGCTGCAACGTTATTCACGACCGTTAGCGGCGCTGACGGTTGTGGCAGAACAAGTCGGAGCAGGCAACCGGCAGGTTTCGTTTCCGGTTTGCCGGGAACGGGAATTTAGAACCTTGTCTGTCTGTTTGGAAAATATGCGGAACGGGTTTTTACATATGTTTAAGGAATCGCAGGCGCAGACCGAAGAAATGCACTCGCTATATCAGCAGGTGCTGGCTTCGGAAAAGGCGCTGCATGTTCAGTATGAGGAACTCAGGCGAAAGGAAGCGGCGCTGCGAATTAGCGAAAAGCGCTTTAAGCTGGCGATTGAAGCTTCGCAGAATGCTCTGTGGGAATTGGATTTGGCATCAGGCCAATTTTTGGTATCTCCTTCACACAGCAAGGTGTTTCAAATGCCGGAAGTGAGTTGTTCCCGGCAATTGCGGGAACTGGTGCTGGCCGAGGACCGGGCGCGCTGCGATCAGGCCTGGCAGGAATATCTTTCAGGCATTACGCCGGATTTTTCCTGTGAGTTTCGCCTCAAAGACGGTGAAAATGGATACCTCTGGGTGCTAAGTCGCGCCCGGACAGTGGAAACCGATGAATTCGGCGTACCGCGGCGCGTGGTTGGCGCCATCGCCGACATCAGTGAATTAAAGCGTCGCAGCGAAGAGGAACGATATCAGATGACTCACGATCATCTGACCGGGTTATATAACCGGCAAGGTTTTTTGGAGGCCTTTCAGGCGTTGACGCAGGACGGTCTGATAAGCGGCTATCTGGCTGTTATTGATGTGGATGATTTTAAATTGATAAACGATGTGCAGGGGTATCAAGCCGGTGATGAAGTGCTCAAGGCCTTTGCCCGGCAGTTGAAGGCCTTGCAGACCGGTCAACCCGTAGCCGGACGGATGAGCGGAGACGTGTTTCTGCTTTTTTTGCCGGAAGTCAATGAGACCGGTGCCCGGAACTATTTGCAAAGACTGACGAGCTGTTTACTGGAAACCCCGCTGGGAACCATGGTAGTGCATGCCAGCGGCGGGCTGGTGGCCTATTCTGGCTACGGACAGGATATTCTGGCGCTGCTGCAAAAGGCGGACTTAGCGGCTCATGCGGCAAAAAAGCAGGGAAAGCAACGGTTCCTGCTGTATGAACCGGCCATGCAGGCCGAGACCGAGTGCCGGGTAAGGCTAAAAAACGGCTTGCGGAAGGCACTGCAAAAACAGGAAATGTATCTGGTCTATCAGCCGGTGTACCGGATTGCCGACGGGCATATCCGCCTGGCCAGCTTTGAGGCGTTGGCCCGTTGGCACAGTGACACACTGGGACTGGTATCACCGGCCGAATTTATTCCGGTGGCAGAGGAAAGCGGCTTTATTATTCCCCTTGGCGAATGGGCGATCCGGGAAGCTTGCCGTTTTATTGCCACGGCGATCCGGGATACCGGCAGAGCGGTTACGGTATTTGTCAATATCTCCATGCGTCAGCTTTTGGGCAACGGATTCGTCGATAAGGTATGCGGCATTCTGAATGAGCAGGACATTCCCGCAGGCTGTCTGGGCATGGAAATTACCGAAAGCGTGCTGGCCACCGACTTTAATGCCTGCGTCGGGGTTCTGGAGCAATTAAAGGCGCTGGGAATTAAAATCTCACTCGATGATTTCGGCACAGGCTATTCTTCGCTTACCTATCTGCGTCATTTACCAATTGATGTGCTTAAACTGGACAAATCGTTTATTGATGTGCTGGGGGAGTCGGAGGGTGGCAAAGGTGAAGTGCTTGCGGCAGGAATTATCCAAATCGCACAGCAAATGGGCTATCAGGTGGTAGCGGAAGGCGTGGAGCGGCTGGAGCAGCTCCGCAGTTTAATCGGACGGGGCTGTGATTACTACCAGGGATTTTATTTAAGCAAGCCGTTGCCGGTGCTGGAAGCCCTTGAACTACTGCCGGAGTCTGTTGTAAAACGGGAGGCGGATTTTTTCACTACCGGATCGGCTATAAAAGTGGAATAAAGCGGTTGTCGCTAGGGAGCATTTCGGGTAGTTTGCAAACACGCCCTGGCTTAACTCTTAGCAGGTAAAACACGTTTAGCGGTGATAAGGCATATTGACAAATGTGCCTTATCACCGCTAAACGTGTTTTTTATTGCTTGGAAGACGGTGAAAACGCGAGAGTATCTTTACATTTGTAAAAACAATCATTGACAATATTTGAATTTTCAAATAAAATTATAATGAAAAAATTGGAAAACACATATGAAGAGACGTTAAATTAGAGAAGTCTAAAATTAACTTTTATTCAGCCGGCAACGGCTGGAGAAGTTATTTTTAGGCTTTTTTAGTTATCAAAAAGATGTGCCCATCGGATCTAAGCAGGCGGCAGTTTCGCCGGAAGGCTTATTTGCCGGGTTTTATTTTTGGAATATTCCGTCTAGGTAAGCACTGATTAAATGAACCTGTCGGGCTGCCAAGAGATTTTTCCGTCTGGGAAGGAAGTAAAACCGCAGGAATAGCGGCCCCTATTGCAAGGTTTTGCTGACGCAGCCAGGCGGAAAAATCTCCGGCAGGACGCGCAGCGTGAATAATCAGTGCTTACTTAGAAGACAAGCGGTGGAATTAGGCGAGAAACGCACGGGGGATAAGACAGACATGCAAACGATAAAACGCGATCAGCCAACAACGGCGGTCCTTGACAAAGCGACGGCGGTGCATGCATTGGTGATAGTGGCCGGCACCTGGGGAATGACGGTGGGAGAAGCTGAACTCAACAAGGCGCTGGGGCAGAAAAGTGTGCTCCGGGAGAGTGATTTTAAGCAGATGGCTAAAGTCTGCCGGCTGAAAGCGAAAGTGACCTTTCCGGGACAGCTTGCGGTGAATCAACTGCCGGTACCTTCTATCGCGATTATGCAAAACGGTACCTGCTGTGTTATCGGTCAGTCCAATGCCACCCATATTATGGTCTACGACTTCCGGCAGCAGGAGCCCCGGGCGGAACCCCTGCCTCAGTTCATGAGCCGTTGGTCAGGCAGGGCTGTTGTGCTTAAGCGCCCTTTTTCCTTCAAAGAGGCGGGTGCCCGGTTTAACCTGGCCTGGTTTATTCCAGTCGTCTTACGGTACAAGCGATTTCTGGGTGAAATTGTGCTGGCTTCCTTTTGCTTGCAGTTGTTCGGTCTGATAACTCCTTTGTTTACGCAGGTGATTGTGGATAAAGTACTGCTCCATAAGGGCGTGGCAACCCTGGATGTCCTGGCGCTGGCTTTGCTGGCGGCCGCCTTGTTCCAGGCCATAATGACCCTGCTGCGGACTTATTTGTCCACGCATATGAGCAATAAGATCGACATCATTTTGGGCGCCCGCGTGTTCCGTCATTTGCTGTCCCTGCCGCTGCGCTATTTTGAATTAAGAAGAGTCGGCGATACGCTGGCCCGTCTTTCGGCGCTGCAAAGTGTGCGGGAGTTTTTAACCGGCTCTTCGCCAACGGTGGTACTAGACACTTTGTTTTCGATTGTTTTTGTACTGGTTATGCTGCACTACAGTGTTTCCCTTACCTTGCTGGCGCTTGCAGCCATACCGCTGTATCTGCTGCAAAATGTGCTGGCTACGCCGGTTTATCGCCAACGCCTGGAAGCGGTATGGAGCAGCGGTGCTGAAAGCAATGCCTTTCTGGTGGAGGCGGTTACCGGAGTGCAGACAATCAAAGCCCTGGCACTGGAGCCGCAATTCAATGACCGCTGGGAGAGCCTGATGGCAAAATACGTCCGGACGGTCTTTCAAAGTGCCCGCTTTAATATGGTTCTGAACGGTTCGGGCAGCGTGGTTCAAAATATGGCCGGTTTGGCCGTACTGCTGTTTGGCGGTCACAAAGTCATGCAGGGTGAAATGACGGTGGGGGAACTGATCGCCTTTCAAATGCTGGCCAGCCAGGCCAGTCAGCCGCTGTACCGCCTGACCGGTTTGTGGCAGGTTTTTCAACAGGCCTTTCTTTCGGTGGAACGGCTTGGCGACATTCTGAATACACCGCCGGAACAGGTATGGGCAAACCAGCCGGCGGCTTTGCCTGCTGTCTGCGGCGGCATTGTTTTGGAGGATGTAGTATTTCGCTATCAGGCGGCTGGCAAAAAGGTGCTGGATGGCGTGAACCTGACTATCCGTCCCGGCATGAGGCTTGGTATTGTAGGTCGCTCCGGGTCGGGCAAGAGCACGGTGGCCAAACTGATTCAACGCCTCTATTTGCCGGAAAGCGGCAGGGTTTGCATCGGTGGTACCGATGTGCGGCAGCTCGACCCGACCTGGCTGCGCCGCCAAATCGGTGTGGTGCTGCAGGAAAGTTTTCTGTTTACCGGCTCGGTCAGGGAAAATATTGCCTGGTCCTGCCCCGGTGCACCGGTGGAACAGGTTATTGCGGCAGCACAGCGGGCGGGGGCCCACGATTTTATTCTGGAACTGCCCGAGGGCTATGATACCAGAGTAGGGGAACGGGGTGCCGCCCTATCCGGTGGCCAGCGGCAGCGGATTGCCATTGCCAGGGCGCTGATCACTGAACCGCCGGTGCTGATTTTTGACGAAGCTACCAGTGCGCTGGACTATGAGTCGGAGCGGATCATTACCGACAATTTAGCGCAAATTGCCGCGGGAAGGACGTTGATCCTGATTGCTCACCGCTTTTCCACGATCAGACAGTGCGAGGCTATTTTGGTCATGGAACAGGGAAAGGCCGTGGAAATGGGGAGTCATGAGGAGCTTATGGGCAAGCAGGGCATGTACTATCGCTTATATCGGCAGCAAGAGAGTGGGAAGCAGTATGAAAATAAAAAAATTGATGGCAAAATGGTTTGATTTCCCGGCGCGAAAAGGCTGGCGGCGGGAAGAAACAGAATTTTTACCGGCTGCGCTGGAAGTGGTGGAGAAACCTCCCGCACCGGCCAGCCGGGTGGTCTTGTGGACGCTGCTGGTGCTGATCGGCTGTACGCTGGTCTGGACGATGGTCGGCTCACTGGATGAGGTGGCCGTGGCGCCAGGCAAGCTGATTCCTACGGGAAATGTGAAAATTGTGCAGGCTGAGGATAAAGGTGTGATCAAGGCGATTTGTGTCAAGGAAGGCGACTTGGTTAAACAGGGACAACTGTTGATTGAACTGGACGCGACCATTCCGGCGGCCGATTTGACACGGATCAAAAAAGAAATCGCCCTGTACAGTCTAGAGATGGACCGGCTGTCGGCGGAAGCGGCGAACCGGCCGTTTATGGCGAAACAATATCCGGAGCTGGATGAACGGGATGCCGTGTTGCAGCAGATGCTTTATCAAAGCCGGCAACTGGAATATCAGACCAGGCTGTCGGCTGCCGCGGCTAATGTAAAGCAAAACCAGGTGGGTTTGGAGAATGCCCGGAGCGTTTATGAGAAACTGCTACCGCTGCATGAGATTGCCCAGGAACGGGAGCGAAAAGTGGCCGAACTGGTTGATTTGAATGCGGTGGCTAGTTTTGTTCTGCTTGATTACCGGCAAAAGAGACTGGAATCGGAGAAAGAACTGGCCAGCCAGCAAAAGGAGATTGAGCGGCTGCAGTGGTCGCTCCGGCAAAGTGAAGATACTCTGGCTAATGTGAACGCCGAGTGGCTGCGCGGCATTCATGATAAACTCCAGGAAGACAGCAAGGCGCTGCAAGCCAGCAGGGAAGAGTTGAAAAAGGCGGAGGAAAAGAACCGGCTGTCCGCTATTACCTCACCGGTTGACGGCCGGGTGAGCCAGTTGGCAGTGCATACGGTCGGCGGGATTGTTACCGCCGCCGAAGCGTTGCTCGAGGTTGTGCCGGCTGATACAAAGCTGCAGCTGGAAGCCTGGGTGGCCAATAAGGATATCGGTTTTATCCAACCAGGACAAGCGGCGGAAGTCAAAGTGGAAACCTTCAATTTTCAAAAGTATGGGACGGTGCCCGGTGAGGTCATTGATATCAGTCCTGATGCGGTGGAGGATAAGGAAAAGGGACGGATATACCGGGTGGTGCTGGCTCTGCAGGAGCCATCTTTCCGGGCGGCCGGCCGGGAAGTGTTACTGAATCCCGGCATGACTGCCACGGCGGAGATTAAAATCCGGCGTAAAAGGGTGATTGAATATTTCCTGGATGTGTTTCAGCAATACCGCAGTGAGGCACTGAGGGAGCGGTCATGATGACAAATGGCACGCTGCCGCCTGGCGCGGATAAATTGGACACTGCCTTAAAATGCCTGCTTATTGTGGCCGGCTATTACGGTATTCCCGCTGTGGATGAGCAACTGCGCCGGGCTTATGTGGTGAAGACCGGCAAAATGGACACGCTTACGCTGGTGAGGGCCGCCCGGGGACTGGGCTTCAAGGCCCGGGCGTTTAGAGATGACGCGGTGCGGCTGAATCGAATGGCCCTGCCGGCCATAGCCGTGTTAAAGAACGGCAACTATGTGGTACTGGGGAAATGGGACGGTGAAGCGGCGCTGATTATTGATCCCTGCCGGGAACAGCCTTTTGCTTTGCCGCGGGAGAATTTTCTGCAGGCCTGGAGCGGCGAACTGGTTTTGTTTACCCGCCGCATAGAAGCGACAAGAAAACAGAAGAAGTTTGGCTTGTCCTGGTTTGTTCCGGTAATCTGGCGTTACCGGAATTTATGGGGGAAAGTGCTGGGCTTGTCGTTGCTGCTGCAGTTATTTGGTCTGGCCAGCCCGTTCTTTACCCAGCGGATTATTGACGATGTCCTGGTGCATCACAGTGTAAACTCCCTGGATGCGATGCTTTCGGGCATGATTTTTGTTTCGCTCTTTCAAACCTGGATTACGGGCGTGCGGACGTTCTTGTTTACCCATGCCACCAATCAGGTTGATGTCATGCTGGGCGCCAAACTGTTTCGTCAGATTACCGCCCTGCCGGTGAGATATTTTGAAACCTGGCAGGTTGGCGAGGTGGTGGCCCGGGTCCGGGAACTGGAGAATGTACGGCAGTTCATTACCGGATCGGCGATTACCGTGGTGCTTGATGTGGTATTTACCGTGGTGTACATGATGGTCATGTTCTTATATAGCACCACGCTGAGCATAATCGCTCTGCTAATTTTACCGCTTTATATTCTGCTGAATGCGGTGGTTACGCCGCTATATCGCAGCCGGCTGCAGGAGCAGTTTGCCGCAGGCACGGAAAACCAGACTTTCCTCATTGAAATGGTAACAGGCATTCATACGGTGAAAGCGCTGGCTGTGGAGCCGCAGTTGCTGCAGGAATGGGAACAACGACTGGCCCGCTATATTGAGGCTTCCTTCCGTACGGCGAACCTGGCCAATATCGCCGGCAGCACCGGTACTTTTATTCAGCAGTTTTTTATTTTGCTGGTTTTGTGGTTCGGCGCCCGCCAGGTTATGGGCGATTCGCTCAGTGTGGGCGGCCTGATGGCCTTTCAGATGCTGGCGGGTCAGATTTTTGCTCCGGTTTTGCGGCTGGTCAGCTTGTGGCAAAGCTTTCAGCAGGTTGGCGTGTCGGTAGAACGGCTGGGCGATATTATGAATGAAACGGCGGAGCCGGCGTTTAATCCCAACCGCACCACCCTGCCGGCGGTGCGGGGCGATATTGTGTTTGACCGGGTTACTTTCCGTTACCGGCAGGATGCCACTGAGGTGCTGCAGCAGGTAAAGCTGCAAATCCGGGCGGAAAGCAGCGTGGGAATTGTCGGCCGTTCCGGCTCCGGGAAAAGCACGCTGACCAAATTGATGCAGCGTTTATATGTGCCCGAATCAGGCCGCATCTTGATTGACGGAGTTGATTTGGCCCAGGTGGAGCCGGCCTGGTTGCGACGGCAAATTGGCGTTGTGCTGCAGGATACCTTTTTGTTTAACGGAACGGTGCGGGATAATATTGCCGCAGCCTGTCCGGGTGCGTCGATCGCCGATGTGGTAAAGGCAGCCCGTATGAGCGGCGCTCATGAGTTTATCAGTGAGATGGCTCAGGGCTATGATACGGCAGTCGGCGAGCGGGGCAGCGCCCTGTCGGGCGGCCAGCGCCAGCGGCTGGCCATTGCCAGGGCTTTACTGACCAATCCGCGGATTTTAATTTTTGATGAAGCCACCAGTGCGCTGGATTATGAATCGGAGCACAGGATTATGGAAAATTTGAGTCAGATGGCCGCAGGCAGAACGTTGATCATGATTGCCCATCGTCTGTCCACTGTGCGTCACTGCGATCAGATTATTGTACTGGACCGCGGCCGGGTCATGGAGCAGGGGTCGCATGAAGAACTGGTGCAGTTGCAGGGGATTTATTATTCCCTGTATCAACAGCAAAACCCGGACGGGACCGGACCAGCCTGTGAGAGTGTTACTGAGGCTGCCGCGGCAGACTGTCCGCTAAAAACCCACCCTAAGTCGGGCAATTGGTAGATTACAGTTTTGAGGCAGCTTATCCCGCCTCAAATAAAATATACCAGAGGGAGAGTGTCAGAGTGGAAAAAAGGAAAACTCCGCAACAACAGCCTGGCGGCAGGGAGGTGGCGAAAGAATGGGCCTGAGCTTAAGCAGCTTGAAACTGGACTTGCAGGTGCTGGCCAAGGATGTGGGCACGGTGATTAGTGAGCAGACAGCCAAAGTGGTGTCCGATCCGGCCAAGGTGGTGCAGCAGATCGTCAGTGATACCCAAACCGCCATTTTTGGCAAGCAGCCTGATTTGGCAACCGATTTAAAAAATATCATGGAGTACCCCATTACCCTGGCGGAGTCGGCAGCACTTAACCTGTTTAACGCTTTGCCGGGCACGACGGCAAAACCGGTATTTACCGAACAGCCCGGCAGTATCAGCGGCGGTGCCGGCAAGGTTGTCGTCAATACGTTTATGAGCGGCGCTTCCCTTGGCGATTTGTCCTGGCTGATTTACAGCGCCAAGGAAAAAACCAATCCGGCGATGACCAGCAAGTGGAAAGTCTATCAGACGGTGGAAACCACCAGCGGCTATAACAGCACAGTCTATGTGGATGCGGCGAATAAGCAGGTGGCAATTACCCTGGAGGGAACGCAGCCGAACAGTGATTTGAGCCCGCTCTGGCTGAGCAAGGACGGTCTGGCCGACCTGCAAATCGGGTTGGGTGTAATTCCGCCGCAGATGCTGGAAGGGTATCAGAAGTTTAAGACCATGGTTGCCGACGCACAGCATACGTTTGCCGGTTACGGCATTTCCGTGGCCGGTCATTCCCTGGGCGGCGGCCTGGCGCAAATGATGTCGGGCATGTATTTTATCGATACGGGAATTGCCCTGCCGACAGTAGCCGAGGCCGGGCCGGGCATGCTGGCAGCTCTGAAGGAATATGCCGAAGAACAGCTATTGGCCGGCAATGCCATCCATCTGCCGAGCGGCGGTACCATCAAGCTCAACGCCGGCACCCTGCTGGACCGGATGAATCAGGCCAAGGCGATTGTAAGCACCTTTCAGCCTCAGCAGTTCAGCAATGTAATTAATCTGATTACCGAGCAGGACCCGGTGGGCCATGTCAATTACAATGCCGATCCGAGCAAGGATAATCATGTGGGGGTTGATGTCATCGTACCGGCGATCCTGACGCCGCGGGAAGATTTGCAGGATGTGGAATATACGGCGCTCTTAGGGGCCAACTCGCTGAACATCGTTACGCCGGATATGCAGGGAATTCTTTCCGGTCTAAGCAATATCAGTGCTACCCGGTTCGACCGCCATGAGCCCGATCAATCGGATGCCCTGTGGTCAGGGACTGCGGTGGGGCTCAAGCAGTTTGATGGTGATATCGGACTCGGTACGGCCGTGTTCCGCAGCTATGGCCCACCAATCCAGGTATGGGCCGGCATCCAGACCAATATCCCGGAAGTGGAGATTTTCGGCACGTCCACCGGCCAGACCATCCAGGTGGGGCAGTATGTCAAGGATAAACAAAATGCGCTCTACATCGGCGGCAGCGGCAACGATGTTGTCATCGGCAGCAACAATGGCGATATGCTGATTGGCGGTTCAGGCAGCAGCTCCATCTTTGGCGGCAACGGCGACAACTACATCAGCGGCGGTACCGGTAACAGCCTGCTTTATGGCGGCAGCGGCAATGACATCATCTACGCCGGTTCGGGCAACTGTTATTTGAACGGAGGAGGCGGCAGCAACCTGCTGATCGGCGGCACCGGCCATGACACCTTCTACTGGGGCGGCACGGCCAATAACCTGATGTACAACGGCCAGGCCGGCGGTATCTACGACTTTATCATCGCGGCCGGTGCCACCGGCAGTTCCCAGATCAAGTGGGAACGCAACTTTACCAATATCGGCAGCAGCAAGGTGGAACTGCAGGGCGCGCTGGGCGATGGCAGTTACCTGCTGTTTAACTTCGCCGATGAAATCCGGATGGCTGATATGCAGTGGACGCAAAGCGGCAACGACATCACTCTGGTGGATAAAGGCGGCAAACAGACGGGGGCGGTGACGTTCAGCAACGCAGTGACAGCCTTTGCCCAGAATAATGGCAAGCTGGATTTTAAATTCACCAACGGCAGCTTATACACGGACGATCAGGTATATCACGTGGTGGCCGGGACGGGGACGCTGACGGCTGTGGAAGGAAGCTATGCGGGTAATATCATGGTGAGCGGTGCCGGCAACAACACGGTCATAGGTGGCAAAGGGAATGACTGGATCTTCGGAGGCGCCGGCAAAGACGTGTTTGTCTTCAACAACGACTTTGGCAACGATCACATTGTCAGCAGCAACTGTGCCGACACGGTAAAGTTCACCAATATTTTCAATGCCAGTGAGTACAGCCTGCAGCAAAGCGG
>NZ_FODY01000029.1 GCF_900110485.1 Propionispora vibrioides
TCCTCGAATATCACGGCAGGTAACAATGTCAATATTACGGCAAAAGCAGACGATGTCACGTTGCAGGATACGAAGATCAATGCGAAAAACGTGAAAATCGATGCGGAACGTGATATTAACCTCACGTCTGCTCAGAATGTGGAGCAAACCGACAGCAAATCCGACAGCTCCTCCTGGTCGCTGGGAGTCAGCCTGAATGGTGGAGTCTTTGGCAATGCCAGCAAAGGAAACAGTAATGGCAACGGTACGGTAGTTACCCACAGTGGTACGGAAATTAATGCAACCGACACAGTAGACCTCCATTCTGACAGAGATACCAATATCATCGATTCCCAGGTAAAAGGAAAAGAAGTAATCGCCAACGTTGGTCGAGACTTGAATATAGCCAGCCAGCAGGACATCGACAACTATACGGAGAAGAGCAGTAGCAGCGGCATTGGCTTTAGCACCGGTCCGTCAGGCGGCGTAACCGGCTCGGTCAGCAAAGGTAAAATCAACTCTGAATACTCGAGTGTTACTGAACAGGCAGGTATTTATGCCGGCGAAGGTGGTTTCGATATAACGGTAGGCAAAAACACCGACCTGAAAGGTGCGGTCATTGAGGCACCAGCAGGTAAGAATAAGCTTTCTACCGATACTCTTACGTACTCGGACATTGAAAACCATGCCGATTACAGCGCCAGCAGCGTTGGGGTAAATCTGGATACCAGAAAAAATGCCAAATATAATGAGTATGGAATTACTCCTGATATTGGAGTCTCAGCTAAGGGTGATGCAAGCAGTACGACTAAATCTGCTATATCGCCGGGAACAATTGAAGTCAGGAGTAATCCTGATCAAGATTTGAGTGGATTAAGTCGTAGCACTGATCAAACATTAAATTCGTTAGGAAAAATATTTGATAAGAAAAGTGTCCAGGAAAAACAAGAACTAGCTAAGTTATTTGGAGAATTGGCTTACGAGGAAGTTCATAAAATTTCTGATAGAGCTAAAGATGCTGCTAAAAATGAGTTGAAGAAAGCTAAAGAAGATAAGAACTCTACACCTGAGCAACTTGCGGCATTACAAGCTAAAGTAGATTCCTGGGATGTAGGTGGAGCTAATAAAATAGCACTTCATGCCTTTGTTGGTGCAGTAATGGCAGATATAGGCGGAGGAAATGCCTTATCAGGAGCTGTTGGTGCTGGATTGAATGAAGCAGTACAAAAAGAATTAGCAGAGAAATTTAAAGATAATCCTGATCTTCACCAATGGGCGAGTGCTATAATCGGTTCTGCCGCCGCCGCAGTTATCGGTGGAGATGCTCAAAGTGGAGCAAGTACTGCTGTTAGTGGAACAAAAAATAATGCACTTAATACCACACAACAGGAACGATTTGCAGATAGATTGAACCAGGCAATTAACTCAGGTTCTTCAATAGAGATTGTCTTGGTAATTGCAGATTATGCACTCTTAGATTCTGCACAAAACTTAGTTTGGAATGATACTGGAGCAGAACAACAGACTATTGACGCCTTTAATGCGGCTGCGAGAGCATTAGGTATTACCGATTATTTTGCTTATAATGAAAATGGTAATCTCCATGATAATTTCGTAGCATTTAAAGATGCATTGATAGCTAACGTTCAAACAGTTGATTCTTCAACATTAATTGCGGCTGGTGCAGTGGCTACTGTGACAATTGCTGGAGTCGTATTGTTCAAATATAGGGGTAGCTTGGTTAGAGCCGGGGCTGGTGCGGGAGGTGCTTGGAGTCAGGCAACTTTCCAATCTGATCAGCTATTACAACGTCATCTTGCTGATCATGCTGCTACCGAATGGGGTGAAGCCTTAACTGCAACTCAATATATACAAAAGGCTCGAAGTCTTTTAAATAGTAATGTCGGAGGAGAAATTGAGGGTTTTACAAATAGTCTAGGTTGGACTTTCAGATATAATACTGCGACAAATGAGTTTGCAATAGGGTCACCACAAGGGACTATTTCAACACTTATGAGGCCTGCAGATGGTATGAATTATTGGCTGGAACAGGTAGCAAAGTATAAATGGTAAATTCAGGAGGGTAGAATGAAAATTATTAGAGATTGTTGCCCTTGTTGTGGATATCCAACATTACAACCACGTGATCACCCCCGAATGCCTACTTTTGAAATATGTGTTTTATGTAGGTGGCAAGATGACGGACAGACTGATTTGGACGCTGATAAAGTTTATGGTGGTGCAAACGGAAGATATTCTTTAACAGAAGCAAGAGCTAATTTTAGAAAGTATTTAGTGAAGTATTCACCAGAAACTGATACACGATTAGTCCCAAGAGATTGGCCGGAAGAGACAAACATAAAAAAAGCTTTGATTAGGCTATATGAAGAAAGTCAGACACTAAGTAATCAATCCATATCCGATGAAATATGGGCAGAAATTCTTAACCTTGAAAATAGGTTAGATGAAATTACTCGTAAAAAAAATGAACAGGCGATAAGAAAAAGATGATGTAAGGGGTAGGCTGAGGGAACAATAGGGTTATTTAAAACAACGAGGTCATTGGACGTAAAAATCTACTGATCTCATTTTCTATCAGATGCCTTCTAGTGATTAAAACATGAAAATGGATAATATTACCTATTGATAATCTCTAAAAATCAAATTTCGTTAATCAGAAGGACTTCGACTCATTATTGCCACAATCCTTACATTTCATCAAGAACCTCCACAAGGTGAATCGCTGCCACAATTCGGACATTTCCTTACGTATCGTACATATCAATCAAACCCCTCAAAAAATAATAATTTTAATATATCACCTGTCGGTGATGATGAAAACGGAGGATTTTTTCTTAATCGGTACAATAAAATATATTACCGGAAGAAAAGTATCCAACAGGGATTGGGGACATGGGGACAGGCTCCATTGTTCCGGCATGAAGAAATGGTATATAGAGTTATAAAAGCAATTGTTGAAAGAATAAAATAAGGCACCCCACCGTCCTTATGTCCGTGAGAAAAAATAGGAGCTCTATCTGAAATGGAGATAGAGCTCCCATTTTTGTCGATTTTTTAGGGATGTAAGAACATATGTAAAAGGAAAATTGGAAATTCCTTTGAGAATAGAGAGGAAATGGAATTTTAGTGGAGAAATGTGAAATAAATTACATATTTTACATATTAAAAGTCTTACTAGCTATATTTGATTAGGAGAAGAAAAAAGGTACATATGAGTGATTCTTCAATTTCCCAGGAACGGTTAGCGTTAATAGCTGAAGCAGCATTGAGACAATTGGAAAGTGGTAGGGATTTAGACAGTGTAGTAATGAAACTGGAGGCAAAAGGACTATCGCCTGGAGAAGCTCAGGATTTAGGGGAAAAGGTATATAAGGAATATATTGAAAAGCAGGAGGCAGCACTAAATAATCAAAATTGTTCAAGTTGTAAGCAAAATACGCCTGAAGAAGGATATGCTGCATCTTTATGCCCCGGTTGTCGCAGTAAATTAGTTGCGCGACCATTCCCAATGTGGATTAAGCTGGCCACTGGGGTCGTGTCCGTCATTTTACTATTTGCTTGCTTTGGAATTCAGGAAGCGTTTACCTCGAGGCTTGCTTTTGAAAGAGGGTTAAAATATGAAGCCAGTGGGAATTATGCTACCGCAATTAGTCAATATCAAAAGGCACTACAGTACTATCCTGATTCTACCAAAATATTGGTTCGGCAAACAGTGGCCTATTTTAAGAATAATGATGTTATGGCTGCTGCGGCAACCGTGAAAAAAATACAAGGGCGTAAGGTGGATAAAGAAACTGCCAACGAGATTAATGGAATTATAGATAAAATGACGAAACTCAAAGATAGTAAATAGGAGGGCTTTATGTTTATTCCAGGATTTCTTATTAGTATTGTTACGTTCCCAGGAGTTATTGTACATGAGATTGCCCATCAGTTTTTTTGTCGCGTATTCAGAGTTGCGGTTGTTGATGTCTGTTATTTTAGGGTTGGAAACCCGGCCGGTTATGTAATTCATGAAACGCCTAAAAATTTATGGCATCAATTGTTCATTGCTATTGGTCCCTTTATTATAAATACAGTGCTAGGAGCGATTATTGCTTTTCCGGCCGCTATGAAATACCACTTTTCTTCTATGGGAATTTTGGATGGGCTATTAATGTGGGTGGGAATTTCTATTGCTATGCATTCTTTTCCGAGTAGCGGAGATGCCAAGAGTATATGGAATGCAACGAAACAAGCCCCTTTTTTGGTCAAAACGGTGAGTTTTCCTCTGGTAGGCTTAATTTATCTTGGAGCTATGGGGTCATTTTTCTGGCTTGACCTGGCATATGGAGTTGTCGTAAGCAATTTCATACCCGATCTTTTAGTAAAAGCTTTATTATAGTTGTTTTATCTTAGAAGCAAATGGGCGCTTCTTTAACTTCCTGAAAACATCAAAGATCTGTAGAGGTAAAAAGGTCGCGGACCTTCTCTAATCACATTTAATAAATTTCCTAATATATTACCACACACGATACTAGGTAGCGGTGGGGGAAGAGATAAAGCAATAGAGTGGAGTTGATGGAATGAAGTGTAGAGCTTTATGTTTGATAACAGTATTCTTGCTGATGATATTTAGTGTTTGCAGTGCGGCGACGGATATTAATCCACGTAGCGGAGATTCAAAATTGGTATCTGCAGTTGCGCAACAAGGAGAGGCTAAGATTAATTTTGTTCGTTCCTTCAAAGGTCACATGTATATTGAATTACAGCATGTTACGCGAGGGGCAGAAGATTATGCAGTGCTTCATATTCAGGGATGGGATGGAACAAAAGATTTCGACAACGTAGAAATTAAAACAGCGGTCGGACAGGAAATTTCTCTACAAGCAGCCGATGTAAAGCCAGCGGTATATCTGCCTTCTGATTACATAGATAAATGGTATAATATTAATCTTAAAGATTGGGAAAGGATTTCGGCAGATAAAAAGGTTGTTTGCGTAATGCACAGAAAAGATGGGAAAAGCTATGAAGTTAAGATAGATGATTTGCTTTCCTATGTAAATAGCGTTAGTGAATCTGCCAAGGATTTGCCGGTTTCCTATGGGCCTCAATACAGCGTTTTTTTCCCAGGAAAAGCATATAAAGAAGTCAGGGATACTTTTGCTTATCATATCAATGAAAGAGGCAAGAATAATAAGGCAGTAGCTATTAATGGATTTTGGCGCTATGCAGTAGATGAAAATTCACGGGCTATTGGTTTTAGCTATGACTATTCGCCACAGCATATAAATTATGTAAAATTTATCGAAATGCCGGAAGGAACCTGGTTAAACCTTGATCATTGGACAGGACCACCCCTTTATGATAGCTACTATGAGTGGAAGGATCGGACTGCTATTGATGATGCGACCCGAAAAATTTACCAGACATATGTAGCGCTTGAACCTTGGGGAGATTATGGAATTTCCCTACAAGGAAGTCCTTTAAAGACCCCTTTAATTGTGGATAGAGTAAATTTAAAGCTGCATCCGGAACTTGACGGGTTAAAACCAGGAGATCAAATTATTGCAGTAAATGGCAAAGATACGAAGGATTTTTTGCGTTATGAAATGGATTATCTCATGTGGTATAGTAAGGACCATCCGGATTTAAGGCTTACAGTCCAGAATAAAACGCAAGGTACTTTTGAAATTACTGCCAAAGCACACATTAGTAATCCGCTTGTAGATAATGTAGATTATGAGGCAATTAATAAAAAGGAAGATTATCTTTGGTATAAAAAGAGAACCCCATTAGCCTATACACCAAATTTTTATGCGCCGTATGAGATTTTTGATCCATATGGGCCGCAAAATGTACCTTTGGTGTCTCCAAGAACAATGTTTTTGATAGAGTAATGTGCTCTTTCTAATTTCAGAAAGAACAAAGGGATATGCGGATGTCTTGGCAAAGAGATGAGATAATTAAAGTGTGAAAATCCTATATATCTTAAAGAGATGTCAACGGACAAAATCCGTTGACATCTCTATTTCTCTCAGGTATTGTCTGGTGAATATACCATACCCGGCTGCATAACCAACAAGTTATTTTTGAGTTATAAGCAAAGAGGCAGAAGGAACACGTTCTGCTTCGTCCGTAGTTATATATGAAATAAAGCAGGAATTATTTTCTATCAGCAGAAATCTATATGCAATCAGTGAGTAGGCTTTACGCTTCATTTCATTTTAGGAGGACAGCTTGTGAATAATTTCTATGATTCATCATCCGAAATTCTGACTGCACAAACTGATCTTTACGACGAAAAAGGAATTTTGCTGATTGCCAAAGGCATGTCGGTAACCAGGAAGGTCTTTGAAAAATTACAAACCAGAAATGTCGTACGACCATCCAAAGTTTTGCCTGCTGACATTCAGGCAGACTCCATTCTAACGGGTCCGGAAAAATCAGAATATCAAATTGACCAAATTTTTACTGATGATGATGTAGTTTCGCTGGCGACCCGTATTACTCAGCAGGCGGTAGACACCATGAAAAGTAATTCTCACTTACAAACGAGAATGCGAGAATTTGTCCTGAATCAGGCCTGGGTCTATGATCATTCGCTGAATGTTGCCCAGCTGTCCACGCAAGTTGCGCTTAAGCTCACCATGCCGGCGGACGAAGTTTTTATGGTTTCACTGGGAGCTTTACTGCATGATATTGGCCGTACCATTACGGAAAACGCTACAACATCGTTTGTTTTGAATAATGATGATCTCGTTGGCTCCTCGGTCAAACATCATCCGGTTATCGGCAGCAACTTGTTGCGGAAGGCGGGATTACCTGAATCGGTATGTCTAGTCGCGCTTCAGCATCATGAACGTTTTTCCGGCAGGGGTTATCCCAGAGGTTTGGCCCATGAAGAAACGCATCCACATGCTCAAATCGTTATGCTGGCAGACTCGTTTGAGGCTCTGACAACCAGGCGTTTTAAAAATAAGACGCTTAGTATTGCCGAAGGCCTTGATATTGTGGAGCGTGGCCGTGGCACCAATTTTAATCCGGACATTCTGGATGCACTGACCGGTTTGTTTCAAGACCAGATTTGATCTGGATTGCCATGAGCCGCAAGAAGACACTCTTTTTGCTTTCTCCGGGAAACTTTTTACCTGTTGAAAAAACACCCCGGATATGCTTGCTTATTTAGCGGGATAGAAAGGTTTTGAGGGGAGAGGCGTTATGATAAACTCAGTGGAAATGCGCAGAAGTATTAGAAAATATAAGGATAAAGCTGTCCCGAATGAAAGTATTATCCAGATCATGGAGAATGCAAGACTGGCTCCATCGGGGAGCAATACTCAGCCTTGGCATTTTATCGTTGTAAAAGAAGAAGTCACTAAACAAAAAATAGCAGAGATATCCCATAATCAAAAATGGATGTTATCTGCTCCTGTTTTTATTGTGTGTATTGCAGATATTCGGTCGAGAATAAAGGAAGAAGTCGAGTTAAGGCTGGATGAAAATAGCCCGGAAGAAGAGGTTAAGCAAATTATAAGGGACACCTCTATTGAGCAGTGGTAAGCAAATTAGCAACTAAGTGGAGTTAATTAATGCAGCAAAAAAGTACCGGTCAATATAGGGATATCCCGGTGCTGTATTTTGGGGAAGTCTGCTAACAAGGAAGAATTTAGCGATATTATGTCAGTTTTTCCAAAACAGAAGAAATTAGCACCCTTTACTTTATTAAGAATAGTATATTATGTAACCTAATTAATTTGTAAAGGAGTGTTCTAATGAGTAATTCTGTGGAAAGAGGCCATAAGGTAGAAGTAAAGTGGGATCATTGTCAATGCTGTTGCCCAAAGTGTGAGCATAAGTATTCACACCATTGTCCTAAGTGTCATCATGAATGCCATGTAGAATGGGATAAATGCCCGCATTGTGGTCATGATTTTGACCATCATAAAAAGTGTCCTAAGTGTGAACACGAATGGGATGATTACTACTAAAAGCACTATGCCTCCTGACAGAAGTTCTTTAGAATCTTGATCCGTAGTTTGTTAGAATTGAAATGTAGTTTGGCTAAATAGATGAAATAACTGATAGGGTGGAGTAGGTGGACGGCCCCCGCATCAAAAAAACCTTCCGGCGATTGCCGGAAGGTTTTTTATAGTATATACCTATGTTTCTGGAATTCTCAATTGCTAGTTGTTTTTTTAGGTTAGTCCTGTTTTTCGGAATGTATTTCAAAAGTCGACGGCGCAGAGTTGTCGATAATTTGATCATAGCGGATTTAAGTAAAGCAATTGAGTTAAAGCCGGATTTTATTTATCCTTAGGCTGTCCGGGGCAATGCGTATTCCGACAAGGGAGAGTATGATTTGGCCTTGGCAGATTTCGATAAAGTCATTGAACTGGATGCTCATTATGCAAAGGCTTATTATTTTAAGGGCCTGACGTTAAATGGCATCAAACGAAAGCAGGAAGCTCTGGAGAATTATAGAAAATTTCTTCAGTATGCCAAACCTGATGATATGGAAATAATATGGTGAAAAAGAACATTAAGGAAAATGAAGAAGAGTTGCAGCAGTGACCTTTATAGCCAGGGTTTTTGGTGGAATATCTGTCAAGGGAGAGAGTCTCTGTCTTTGGGCCATAAGCCGGATGCTTTTTTATTTACCAATCTTCTGATTAATCTTGTCAATTAGGTCTTGTTTTTCTAGATCATCAGCCGTCGGAGTCATGATTAATTGGTCGCCGATATAGATGGCGCCACCGTCTCCCTCATAAGCAGTTGCAAGATCGTTTTTATGGTATACGCGGGCAAGATTGCCGGCGATTAGATAAGCCCGTTCCTCTGCCGTAAGCTGGTCTGTTTTTACAGGTGTCAGGACATCTTGACCGTTAATTTGCACAGTCTTGTCATTTCTCACGGAAATATGGCCGCCGCTGTAATCGGTAAGCCGTTTGGCAAAGTTTTTAATGCGGTCAGAAGTCCGTGGATGATTGTTGGGACTGACAACCCGGCCCAAGCCTTCATGCCATAATTCACCGAGCTGGGCGCGGAGCTTAACCATGGCCGCTGCGCCGCCGCCGGGATTATAGCCTGCAGCGACGGCATTGTCAAAGCCTGAATTGTCGGCGTTCCATTCCTCCTGCATGGTGATGACTTCATTGGTAACATAATTAGCAGCCGCGATACCAAGCACTTCACTGGTCAGATTGGAATTGTCCTTTAAGTACAAGTCTACCATTAAACCGAGGCCCATTACCTTCTTTGTTCCCTCGACAGGATCCTTATGTTCGCCATGACTCATTTCGTGCCCCAATACCGCCGCTAATTCATCTTCATTCAGCGTTTCAACGGTGCCTCTGTTCACCGCAATAACCCTGCCGAGTGTACAAAAAGCATTGAATTTTTTATCAGGAGTTATGTATACGGCATAGTGGTTTCTGATAAGCCCGTTTGACATTAAATGGCGAGCTATATTCCTTACATAGGTATCCATTTCGTCATTTTCATATACGCCGGTCTGTTTTTGGGTTTGTTTAAGCAAATCTTCCTGATGATGGTCATTAAGACTGTTTAATTGGTTGTTCATGTAGGCAAAGGCAACAGTGCCATAAAATAACGTCTGGCCGAACGAAGCCGCTTCCGCCGGTATGGTTACTTGAAAGATAAAAAAGGCTGCTAAAAAAATGCTGGATAATCTTTTTAACATTTGATGCCACACAGTAATACCTCCAGGTTGCTCTGTTAAGTTTTAGGGAGCTTATCTTTCAATAGCGATAAGCTCCGGGTTGAATAAATTATGGTTATTTTCTGTTTGGAACCACCGTAGTCCTGCACTGAATCATAATATATTTTATTCATAAACAAACCGGGTAAGCGATAAACAGCTAATTATTGACTTATAACTTTCCGGCAGTTTGGTTTCGAAAATTCTTCTTGCTATAGAGTTTGGTTAAACGAGTGGTAAATAAATAAGTGAGACTCACTTGAATCGGCAGCATGAGCAGGGCTTTAATCAATCTGCTGCCAAGAATAGTTGACGCCGCTTTTTGATAAAGGATTGTCAGCCATAAAGTATTAAGGCCCAGGTCGATAAAGAAAAAAACAGCCATTGCGGCGACGATTATTCTTAAAAGTGACAGCCGCGTCCGATATAAGGCAAGTCCGTAAAACAAACCGGACAGAAAGGCGCTTAGCGTGAAGCCGGGGAAATATAAGCCGGGCGTGAAAATCAGGCAGCCGAGGATATCCGCCGCCGCTGCCGTGATGGCCGCCTTTAACGGGCCGAAACGCATGGCAAAGACGGCAACCGGTAAAAAACTGAGACTGATCCGGACAAAGGGGGTCTGGATTGCCAGGATATGGGTAAGGATGATGATGAGAGCAATAAAGACTGCCGAAATAATGAGTTCTGTTATGGTATAGCCTGACCAAAAACCGGAAAAAAATCTTTTCATTTGAGAATACCTCCTATCGGTTATGATGCTACATAGCGAGGAATCCTCAGATATGTAGCAGCGGGATGCAATGTTTGTACCGCAAACTAGGGAACCACTGATTCATTCACACTGCGCGTCCTGACGGATCTTTTTCCGTCTGGCTGCGTCAGCAAAAACTTGAAATAGCTGAGCTATTCCTACGGTTTTACTTTCTTGCCAGGCAAAAAAATCTCTCGCCTGGCCAACCGGTTCATTTCATCAGTAGTCCTGTACGTTTTTCGTTCAGCGACAACTCCCCGTTCAACTGACACTTAACGCACAAACATTTACTCTGCTGTTTGATAATTAGTTTATTAAATTATAAGGGACAAAGGAAAAAAGGGCAATTGTTCCAGGTGAACGAGCTGGACAATCAAAACCACGCCGAAGGGGGACATTATGATGACAGGGAAGAATTACGATATAAAGAATGAGTAGTTTTTTGAGAAACAATCATCTCTTGTGACAACTAGGGCGTGTCTTCAAACTAACGGAATGATCCATGGCGAGTGATTTTTGCGCCAGACGAATTATACCCTAAAGGGCACGTGAAATTTTGAAGGAATAGCGGCCCCTATTTCAAAAAATTTTAAGGAAGTATGGCACAAAAAGCACCGTCAGGGAACGTTTCGGATAATTTGAAGACACGCCCTAAGGTGGAAGGGTGAATAATAGAGATAGCTTGGAGGCGATTAGATATGGAACCGGGGAAATATGAAAAGGCCGGGAAGGAGCTGGGGCGGTTGGTGGATGAGAAACAGGCAGCCTATGGTGATGCGATTACGGCGGTAGAACAGATGATGCTGGTGCTCTATCCTGACGGGGTAAAACCGGAGCAATACCGGGACATGCTGCTTTTGGTTCGCACGATGGACAAGCAGTGCCGGATCGCCAAGGGAGATAAGACGGCTTTCGGGGAAAGTCCCTGGCTGGACATTGCCGGGTATGGGCTGCTGGGGGCGGGACACGGCAATAAACAAGAAAAATAGCACTTCTTGGGCAAAAGAAAAGGAAAACTAAAAGCTAATCCTTGATAATGAAATAAGGATACACATTCGATCAGAGACAGACTGCTGTTTTACGGCACGCGTTACGCCGGAGTCTTTTCCTCCTGCTGTGTGCTTTCCTTGCGAGGCGTAAAATTTCTCGCTGTGCTCAGGCATTCGTTACAGCAGTAGTTCACGGGCGGTTGTGGCTATTCTCAGGCTTTTCACAGGGAGGTGACTATGCGTGAAATCGACAAAATGGATTGTGCCGCTATGCTGCCTTGCCTTGTGGCTGGTAGGTGTGTTTCCGGCTGTCGGACATGCGGCAGTAAAGGAAATTATTGCTGAAGGGAACTATTCCATGGGCGACGGGGAAACACCGGCAACGGCAGAGGAACGGGCGCTCCTTGATGCCAAACGTACGGCTTTGGAAGAGGCCGGGACGTATGTGCAAAGCTATTCGGCCACGCAAAACTATCAGTTGACGGCAGACGAGGTGCAGGTCGTTGCCGCCGGAATTATGGAAGTTTCCGTATTGGAGAAAAAACGCACGCTAGAGGGTAATGCTATCCATTTCTGGGTAAAAATCAGGGCGGTTATTACGACCGATAATATTGAGAGCATGGCCGGCAAGCTGAAAAGCATGTCGATGGCGGAGGACTATCAGAAATTGCAGCAGGATTATGCCCAAAGCCAGCAGGAAGTGGCCGACTTGAAGCGGCAGATTGGCCAGGCAAATAATGAAACGGAGAAACAGCAGCTGCAAAATAGGATTGCCCAAAATGAAAATGAATTCCAGGCCAATCTGCGTTTCGAACTGGGTGATCAAAAAATGGCTGGTCACCAGTATGACGAAGCAATCGCCGCCTATACGGAAGCGATTGCCCTGAATCCCCAGTTTGGACAGGCCTATTTGCGACGGGAGATCGCCTTCTTCTATAGGGACAAGTATCGCAGTGCGTTGCAGGACTTTGATGCGGCGTTGAATATAGACGGCCATTTGACCCTGGCCTATTTTGAGAAAGGTCAGGTTTATGAGCGAATGGGCTATCGCCGGCGCGCCATAGAGGCCTATCGGGATTTTCTGGCCCGGGCAACGCCGGACCAGCAGGAATATATAGTCATTGCCAAACGAAACTTGCGCCGTTTGGAGGAAACAGACGAAGCGATCAATCTTTTTACCGCCTGGGTTTACGGACCTGATATGCCGTACCGGCCGGGAGGGCCGTCGGACAGATGGCACGAGGGGGGCCGTGAACGTCGAAGCGGACGGTATTGATCTACGGATAAGGCTGGGTATTTTAAGATTAGAAAAACGGGAAGGGGAGCGAAATATGAGAAAGTTAGGATATGTTATATTGGCCGTTTGGCTGGTTTTGGGACTTACACCGGTAGCAGCGGCAGGCAATGATTTTACGGGAGCGGGCGGGACGGAAATCCGCGGGCAGGTTGATGCCTGGAAAGACGGCGTTATTGAGGCAACAGGCACCGGAGTTTCGCCAAGTTCAGCAGGCAATGCAGCACAGGCCAGTGCGATGGCCCGGCGGGCTGCTATTGTTGATGGCTATAGAAATTTATTGGAAAAAGTCGGTGAAGTCCGGGTGGAAGCGGCGACGACGGTAAGAAACTACGTGCTGGAAAGCGATATGGTTAAAACCAATATTTCCGGGTTGGTACAGGGCGCCCGGATTGTAAATGAACAAGCCTTGCCGGACGGATCGTATCAGGTAACGCTGCAGGTAGCTTTGTTTGGCGAACATAGCGTTGCCGCCGCTATCGCCGACCAAATGAAGCCTGCCGCCATGCTGCCTGTGCCGTCTCCTTCGGCCGCTTATCAGCCGTCGGCAATGGGAGAAAGCGCTCCGGTAGTTTCGGGCGTGATTGTCGATGCCCGGGGCCTAGGCCTGGCGCGGGTGATGTCACCGCGCATCTATGACGAAACCGGGCGGATTATTTACGGCAATATGTATTTGGATGCTGATTTTGTGGTGAGTCATGGTATGGTCGATTATGCGGTCAATGGGGATGTGGCAGGAGAAGCCGCCTCACGGGCCGGAACCAGTCCGCTGGTTGTGAAGGCTATTGGCTTACGGGATTTTAATGCCAATGTTGTTATCAGCCGGGCCGATGCCGATGCCATTTTAGCGGCTAATGCTAAAACCAATTTCTTTGCCCGCACGGCAGTGGTGTTTGAGCAGTAGGGGAACTCTTGGAACGGGCAGAGTACTTTTTCCGGTGTATTTGTTAGTCTAACTGCCGGGGGTATTTTCTATTAATTGTTCGTTAATGTAAAAAACCAGCTACATCTTTTTGTAATTACACAAAGATGTAGCTGGTTTTTTGTCGAACGGAAAAGCAGGCCAATGCTGTATTTGGTTGCTTGCTTCTGTAATTGGCACGAGACTTGCAATAAAAATAGGCGTAAGTAAGTTAACGAAAACAGGAGGTGAAGCAGGATGAAAGAAAAAGTCACGGTGCTGTGCTGCTGTGGTGCAGGCATATGCACGTCCAACTACTTAAGGGAAGAAATTGAGGACCGTATCAAGCAGGAAGGCTTGAAAAACGTAAAGGTCATTCTTTGCCGGGTCAATGATGTGGAGGAAGCCATCAATAATGCCGATATGCTGGTTACCACAGTGGAAATGAAAGCCGACTACCCGGTTCCCATGATCAGGGCCTTAGGCATTATGCTGGATGACAAAGCGGCGAAGAAGGCCCTGGATGAAATTATAGCTGAAATCAGAAATATCCAGCAGTGACTTCTTAATCTTGGTGGCAGAAAAACGTTGAGTGAAAACCAGGCGGCATTTCTACCGCCAAGATATGCCTGAATGTAAAAAATTAAATATGCAGAGGAGAAGGCGTATGGAATTTATTGATTCAATTACTAATATCCTTTCGGCGTTTTTTAAATTTGATTCTACCGTTACGATTGTCGGGATCATTTTGATTGTGTCTCTGCTGGTAAAAGTAAGTTTAAAAAAGGCGATTCTTGGAGCGTTGAAGGTCTCTATCGGCCTTACCGGGTTGTTTATGGTGGTCAGTCTGATTCAGGAAGCCATGGTCAAGCCCATCACCAATATCGTAAGCATCTACGGCTTCAATAAAGGCGTTATTGATATCGGCTGGGGCTCAGTCGGCTATGCTTTCGGCAATACCTACGGGTATTTCGGCGTATTGGTTTTTCTCATTATTAATGTCCTGTTGGTTACCGTCCGGTTTACACAAACCATCTATGTAGATGTGTTCAATACCTGGCGGGCCATGCTGCTGGCCGGTTTGGTCGGCGTAACGACAGGGAACTTCTGGCTGGCCACGCTGGCGGTCGTGGTTTTCCTGATTATCGACGTAAAGGCGGCCGATATCGCGGCGCCGTACATTGAAAAGATCAACAATTTCCCGCCGGGCGGTTCCTGGCCGCACGGAACGCATTTTTCCTTCCAGGCTTGTATCGCCATTCCACTGGAGTGGATTTTGCGGCGGACACCGGTGATTAAGGATGTGGAGTTCAGCGCGGAAACCATTCAGGAAAAGTTTGGTGTCTTTGGTGAGACTACCGTAATGGGCGCTACCCTGGGGATTATCCTGGGTCTGTTCAGCCAAATCGGCATTATGCCGTCCTTGCTGTTAGGGGTAAAAATGGCTGCCGCTTTCCTGCTGCTGCCCAGAATGGCCGCCATTTTGGTGGAAGGCTGGTTCCCGATTATCAAATCGGCGCGGAGCATTCTGGTCAGCAAGCTGAAGCGCGATGATGTCCGGATTGCTCTGGATTGTTCCACGGTTATCGGACACTCGGCGGTTGTGCCGACAACGTTGATCATGTATCCTATCGCTCTCTTAATTTCCCTGGCGCTGCCCGGCAATCAAATGATTGCGTCGGTCAGTCTGATCATCGTCCTGTGGGAGAGCGCGGCTGTCAATGCGATTACGGAAGGCAACATCTTGCACAACCTGATCATTCTGTCGATCATTGTCTGCCTGTTCTGCTGGGGAGCCACCTTTATGGCTGGCCCGATGACCCAACTGGCAGGCACGATGGGGTACGATGTGGCTAAAGGCATGGTGTCCAACTGGGATGCCGCCGGTACGCCGGGTCTGGTGCTGGTATATAAACTATTCTCGCTGGTTTTCGGTTTTTAAAATACAGCCGTGAGGCAACTGCACGGCTAAGAGGGGTAGACGCATGGAGTCAACAGCAGAAAGCATCTATTACGATGCGGTTATTTTAGAAGATATGAACAGCAAAGAAGAAATTATCAGTTGCCTGGCCAACTATTTGCAGCAGAAGGGATATGTCAATGAACAGTACCAGGCGGCTACGCTGGAACGGGAACTGGAATATCCTACGGGGCTGCCGACCAAGCCCATTGGCGTTGCCGTACCTCATTCCAAAGCGGAAAATGTGATCAGGCCGGCGATCGTTATGGCCATCTCAAGAAAGCTGGTGGAGTTTGGAGAAATGGGCAATGCCGGTGCAAGCCTGCAGGTAGGAATTGTGTTTATGCTGGCGCTGCAAGGGGAAAACAGACATTTGAATTTCCTGAAACACATCATAAATTTTTGCAAACAGGAAAGCAATGTGACCAGGCTGTATCAGGTGCCGGCTAGGGAAGAAGCCTACCGGATTTTCCAGGAGGAAATTTTGCCTGGCACCAGGGAATAGCCAAAACGGAATGGAGGAATCAGAACGTGGATAAAAGTAAAAAGCTAAAAGTCCTGGTAGTTGGTGATGAATGGGTGCATACTAAGGACTTGATCCATATAGCCCAGGACGTGCTGCAGGGCTATGACTATGAATTGGATTCGTTTGATGTGATCATGGATAAACCGATGAGCCGGGACAGAAGCGATGATATTGGTGACGATACGGTTACCGAGTATTGCGGCCATCCGCAGCAGCTCATTGACCGGATTGCCGGCGTCCAGGTACTGATCGTTCATACGGCGCCGGTTACCAAGCAGGTGATTGCCGCCGGAAAAGACCTGCTCGCTATCGGCTGCTGCCGGTCGGATGCCGTTAATATCAATATTGAGGCCGCATCGGCAAGGGGAATCTACTTTTTTAACGCTCCCGGCCGTTCGGTGGAACCGGTATCCGATCTGACCATTGCCTTCGCGCTGCTTCTGGGCAGAAATATTCTCAAAGCGGACCAGTATGTGAAGGCCGGCCGCTGGGCTGCCGACATCAACCGGGACGTGCCGGTCTGGGATGAGTTTGTTACCTTCCGGGGTATTACGTTTAAAAATAAAAAATTCGGCTTGGTTGGCTTGGGCAAAATCGGTAAGCGGGTGGCGGAAAAGGCCAAGGGCATCGGACTTCAGGTGCTGGTGTACGATCCTTTTGCCAAAGAGGAGGCCTTCGCGGGGTATACCAGAATCACATCTCTGGAAGAACTGTTTACCGTCTGCGATTTTATCTCTATTCATGTGCCGCCTTTGCCGTCCAATAAAGGGCTGATCAGCCGAAAGCTGTTTAGCCTGATGAAACCTACCGCTTATTTTATCAATATTGCCCGCGGGGAAATTATTGATGAAAACGCGCTGATTGAAACGCTTCAGCAGAAGAAAATCGCCGGTGCCGCCCTGGATGTTTACTATACCGAGCCGCTGCCCCAGGAAAGTCCGCTGACTTCGCTGGATAATGTGATTCTGACACCGCATCTGGCCGGGCAGCGCAAGGATCTATCGGAAGGTTCGGCGGACATTTTGCGGGAGATGATGCAGCCATTTTTCCAAAGTAATTGTCTCGACACTTGTTTTAATAAAGACAAGATAAAATAACAGGCCACTGGAGTTGTGGAAAAAAACGTGATAGGATGAGGGTAAAGCCATGCTTGTAAATATGAAGACCCTGTTACAGGACGCTAAAAAAAATCAATATGGGATACCGGCTGCCAATGCCTGGAATGAAAGCACGGTGAAAGCTGCCATTGCCACAGCGGAGGCCCAGCGTTCACCGCTCATTCTGGCGCTTTATCCGGCTATGGCGGATATTCTGGAATTTGGCGCTATCGCCATTCCTCATGCCAGCCGGGCGCAGGTGCCTGTGGTCGTTCATCTGGACCATGGACAGGAGTTTGCCGACGCCGTAAAAGCGGTGCGCGCCGGATTTACCTCTCTTATGGTAGACCGGTCGACTTGCCCTTTTGAACAGAATGTGGCGGAGGTAAGGGAAATCGTTAAGATCGCCCACACGCTGGACATGAGCGTAGAAGCCGAACTGGGCCATGTAGGCAAGGGCAGCGAGTACCACAGAACCAAGAATGATGGTCTGACCGATCCTGGTGAAGCGGAGCGGTTTGTAGCGGCAACGGGAATTGATTGCCTGGCTGTGGCCGTGGGAACTTCGCACGGGATGTATGCGGGGACGCCGGAAATCCATTTCGACCTGCTCGCCAGGCTCAATCAGGTGGTGCCGGTGCCGCTGGTACTACACGGCTGCTCGGGAACGGGCGATGATAATTTGCAAAAGGCCATCCAATATGGTATCACCAAGCTGAATCTGTACACCGATCTGGATCAGGCAGGCTATGCAGTATTGGACCAGTTTTTCATTCAGGGGAAAGCGGCCAATATGCTGCAGGCGGAAGCCGCCATGACCGCCGGCTATGCAGCAAAGCTGGGCTACTATATGGAATTGTTCGGTTCCCAACAGCGCGTATAATTGTTGAGCTTGCTTGTTGGTAGCTTCAGGGGAATATGCTCACCGTGCAGGACACAACGGCATATTCCCCTTTCTTAAGTTGATATTCAGCATATGCAGGAGCAAGAGAGGAAGAACTATCTTGTCTGAAGAGGTAAAAGATACAATCAAGCAGTTAATTATGTCGGAAAGTGTGTATCATCCTTTGACCGATGAAGAAATTGCCCGGACGGTAGCGGTGCTGCGGGAAACGGTAACAGGCATCAGAAAAGAACTGCAAATTCCGAGTTCAAGGGAACGGCGCAAAAGGAATATAAAAGAAGCCATTCAGGCCGTAAGAACAAAGCGGCCTGCTGTTTCCATCAGCCAGCTTGTCCACTTGCTCAACGATCAGGGGTTTGAGGTCACGCGAAACTATGTGGCCGATGTAATTAATGAAAAACTGCCGTCTGTTGCTGACCCGGGCAGCGAAGAACCGGCGGTGCCTGAGTCGCGGCCGGAGGATTTTTCTACGCTGGTTGGTCATAATGGCAGTTTAGTTAAAAATATTCAACAGGCCAAAGCGGCTATTTTATATCCTCCCTATGGTCTGCCGACCTTGATTGTCGGTGACAGCGGCACCGGGAAATCAAAATTTGCCGAGTGCATGTACCAGCATGCCAAGAACAATCACATCCTAGCCGATACGTCGCCCTTTGTCGCTTTAAACTGTGCCGACTATGGCGATAATCCCCAACTGCTGCTGTCTATTTTGTACGGACATAAAAAGGGGGCCTTCACCGGTGCCGATCAGGATACGGCGGGCCTGGTAGAGCGGGCCGACGGCGGCATTTTATTTCTGGATGAAATCCACCGGCTGCCGCCGAAGGGACAGGAAATGCTGTTTTCCCTGCTTGATAAGGGTAAGTTTCGCCGGTTGGGCGAAGTGGACACCGAGCGGGAGTCACGGGTATATTTTATCGGAGCCACGACAGAAAGCATCGAGTCTTCGCTGCTGTTGACTTTTAGAAGAAGAATTCCCATGATTATTGAACTGCCTAAGCTGGAGGATCGCACTCTCCAGGAAAAGGCCCAGCTTATTTATGATTTTTTTCAGAACGAGGCTAACCGCACTAAGTGCAAGATTATGGTGAAAAGTAAGATTTTATCGGCCTTTGCCCTGAAAAAGTATGACGGTAATATCGGACAGCTAAAGAGTGAAATCCAGGTTACCTGTGCCAATGCGTATGTGGAAAAGATGAACAGCGGTAAAAATGAAATCAATATCGGGTTTAATGAACTTTTATATAATACCTTATTCCATGACAAACAAACGGCCGGTCAGCCGCGCAAAAGCGCCGTTATCTTTCAGGATACCTTATTTGTGCCCCATATTACGGCCACCAAGGTACAGCATGAGTATCCGGTGTTTGAGGATATTTATCAAAAGATAGAAGAAAAATATTATGAGTTAAAAGAAATGGACATTTCACCGCCGGAGATCGAGAAAATCATCTGGACTTTTGTGGTAAACAAATTTAAACTCATCGGGACGGAACGGTCGGAAGGCAAGCAATTAGTCATTGATGAGTTTAAATATTTGGTCGGAGAAACGATCAGTACCATCATAAAAGATTTTTACCTGCGAACCGGCTCCTTGTATCCCGACCTGAAGCTTAATACCAAAGTACTGATTTACCTGGCCATTCATTTGGGCGAAGCCATCAAACGGATCAAATACAATCAGGACATTATCAATCCTAATTTATCGTATATCAGACAAAACTTTGCCAATGAATATAACTTGGCGCTGCAACTGGCGAAGGACGTGGAAAAGGCGGAGAATATGGAGCTGCCCGAGGGCGAAATCGGCTTCATTGCCATGTATATCAAGGAATTGCTGCAGGTTACCAATAAAAAGAACAAGGTGGCCATCATTACCGTCTGTCATGGTAAAATCGCGTCGGAAATGATTGCCATTGTCCGCCAGCTTATGGGCGTGGATTTCCCGATTGCCATTGATATGCCCTTCAATACCAATCCAACCAAAGTGTTTGAGCAAGTTGTGGAAATTGCCCAAACCTTTGAGCCCGACATGGGCATTTTATTCTTTGTCGACATGGGTTCGCTGGTTAATATCGGTGAAGTCGTACAAAAAAGAACAGGCATAAAGACCCGCACCATTGACCGGGTGGATTTGGTATCGGTCATGGAGGCTGTCCGTAAGGCGTATATCTCCGATCAGGATTCGCAGGAAACACTGGATGATATTTACTATGAAATCATTCACTCCCGCCACTCCTACCCGGTACTGCCGATCGAAAATTCCGGAAAACCGCCGGTTATTGTCTGCATGTGTCTGACCGGTCGCGGGGTGGCAACCACTATTCGCGATGTCCTCACCGAATATTACCCTCATGTTAAAACTGAGACACTCAGTGTCGTGGACGAAGAGTTGAAACAAAAAATGACCGCACTGCGCAGCCAGTACAGCCTGATTGCCGTTGTCGGGACGATGAATCCCAAGCTACAGGGCGTTAATTTCATTCCTTTTGACTTTGAGTTTCATAAAAACCAGAAAATGCTGTTAGACTATCTCATCAGACAGCACCAGGGGAATACCTTGCAAAGCATTTTGCGGGAGGACCTGATTCTGCTGAATGGCAATTACCGGACTAAATTGGAAGTGCTGGAAGCGCTCGGCAGCTTGTTATTTAATAACGGCTATGTGAAAAAGCAATTTCTCCAGTCCATGACGGCCCGGGAAGATATGAGCAGCACTTGTTTTAAAAATGGGATTGCCATTCCTCATGGCTTGCCTTCCTTGGTCAATGAATCGGCGGTGGTGTTCATCAAACTGCAGCAAGCTCTCGAATGGGATCAGAACAAAAACAAGGTAAAGCTCATTTGCCTGCCGGCTGTCAAAAACGATGATGTTGGCATTATTACCGATTTGTTTTATACATTGAAGGACAAGGAACGGGTGCAAAGCCTGCTGGCAGCGGCCGGACCACAGGAATTTATCAATACATTGTGTTCCCTGTCAGCAAGCAAACACTCCTGACCATAAAAAGACGGCAACCGGCAATAGTACCTTATCAACCCTAATCCTGTGAATACTGACGGTCTATTTTCCGCAAGCCTTCGTTGTCGTCAGTCGGCATACTTCCTCCGCCCTTTTTACGAATACATCCCGCATGCCGGTTTTTTGCCGGAAGCGGGATGTGTTTGTTTTATAGAGTGCTGTCGGTTTTAGGGTGTTGGTTTTTAGAAAATAGAGCTTCATTTGCAATGCCATTAACAAATAAGTCAATAAACTCACGGGTGTATTCGTTAACTGCGGTTTTATCAGAGAAAGTTAAAACTTTATTAGTGATAAATAAGGATTGCAATAAATTAAATCCGATACAGGCAACGAAATGTTCGTCTATATTACGAAACTGACATTGCTGTTTGCCTTCCAGGATTACTTTGGCGATAAGTGCGCTTATTTCTTTTTCCACGGCAGTTTGAAACCGGTTAGTTTGTCCGAGGGAATGAATGGTATTATCTTGTTTTATAGTTGCATATAATAAAGACCGGTTTTCATAAAAATAAACACCGATAGTTTGCAATAGTTGTGATAACTGATAGACAGGAAGAGCGAGATTTTGTGTTTGAGTCAAGACCATAGCCTTAAGCTTTTCTAATTCATGAGTGATCAAACACATAAATAGTTCTTCCTTGTTAGGGAACTGTTGATATAGCGTTCTCTTGGAAATCCGGCAGTCACGACATATTTCATTTATCGTGGTTTTTTGAAAGCCGAAGCGGGAGAAGCGAATTTTGGCAGCTGAGAGAATTGAAAGCTTTACATCTTCCATTCGACTGCGCTCCTTAAGAAAAGTATTACTTGCGGTATAGATCCATCGAATACCTTGTCAAAGCCTAAAACTGTAGAATAATGGTATGGCTATTTTTCACAAGACAAGGTGGAGAAGGAGACATACCGGAAGTATGCTGACTGACGACAACGACGCTTACGGAAAATAGACCGTCAGTATTCACGGGATTAGAGTTGATAAGGTACTCGTCCCTTGGTATCAACATGGCTTTTTCTGTGGGAGTAGCACATGATTGTCATGCTGAAGAGGCTGGTTCCTAGCAGGAATAAAATCATACTGTTTTGGTAAAGAACCGGTGAATAGCCGGCAAGCATCAGCTCGCGAAGGGTGTTGGAAAAATAAGATAGGGGGAAGGTATAAGAGATAATTCTTCCGGCTCTATCCATAGCTTCCAGCGGCCAGGTATAGCCTGATAATACAAAGGCCGGGACGGTATAAGCGATGGATAGTCTGGTAAAGGTCAGTTCGGAATGGCAGAGGGAAGCAAGGAATGCTCCCAGCGAAACGGCGGCAAAAATAAAGGTAGAGGAGAGCAATAATAAACTGGGTAAGGAAGCTCTGCCGGGAATGTTAAAAAAGTATATGGCGGCCGATATGGTAAGGAAAAAGGTCAGTGTGCCTGAAATCCAATAGGGCAATAATTTTCCTGCCATGATGCTTAGCGGGTGGGACTGGCTTAATTCCTCCGGATGCCGGTATTCATGCTGGACGCTGGCACCGATTGCCAGGAAGATGCCCTGTTGAAAAGCGGCCATAGACAAGCCCAGAACAAAGAAGTAGAGATAACTTTGCGTCGGATTGTTAAGTACCCGCAACCGGAATTCAGCCGGAGCGGTCTTGTTCTCAGCCATAGCAGGCATTTGACCGGTGTTTGTTTCCGTTAACCTGGTGCCTGTTTCCTGAGAAAAGGCCGCAATAATCTCCTGGGCGGCTGTAGTTACCGTATTGGCGATGAGAATATTAGCGCCGTCAGCCATAAGCAGAACTGTGGAAGAGCGCCCGGCTTTGGCATCCTGGGTAAATTTCCTGGGAATATGTACGGCAGCGTACCCTTCTTTTTCCTGCAGTGCCTGTTCCAGCTCGGTCTGCGTTGAGACATAGTCGATGATTTGAAAGCGTTCGGAGTCGTCAAAAGCCTGAATCAGTGTGCGGCTGAATTGCGTTTGGTCTTCATCGCAGATAATTAAAGGCACTGCTTTTATCGTATGGGTACTATATAATAGACTGAATAAAATCAGATAGGCCAGGGATGCACCGAACAGGAAAACGGCTCGCCGGCGGTCTGTAATAAACAGTTGACCGATTTCCCGTTTACATATCTGCCGCCAATTCATGGGGAAACCTCCTTTGTGGTTTGCAGCTCAAACTTTTTCCGGCGAAGGGTAAACACCAGCAGGGTGGTTAGCTGGAGGACGAGGCCGCCGGCAAACATGCTAAGACTGTTTGACAGCAGGAATGGTGAGTAGCCTGCTAACAATATATCGCGCAGTGTATCTGCCATATAAGTGAGCGGCATAAGCGAGGAAAAAAATCGCGCCACCTCGTTCATGGCCAAAGAAGGCCAACTGAGGCCGCTGTATAACAGGCCGGGCATGATATAGAGCAGCGGTACCTGCAGAGCGGCAACTTCACTGCTGGTAATGGCCGAAAAGAAAAAGCTGAGATTAATGACGAGAAAGGTAAATGCACTGACCAGGAGCAGGAGGCTCAGCATATTTGTACGAACCGGTACCCCGAAGCCCACGTTCATGATAGCCAGGCAGATGATAAAGGCTACTGTGGCGCAGCCCCAGACGGGTAACAGCTTGCCGAGGACAAGCGTCGTTGCGGAGGTCTGCCGCCAGCGGGAAAGCCGGCGGTATTCCCGGGCGATAAGCGGGCCTGCCACCAACAGGATGGCGATTTGCAAGCCGTTAGCCGCTAAACCGGGCAGCATAAAATTGGTGTAGGAGGTAGTCGGGTTGCTAATAATTCTGATTCCCAATTTAACCGGAGCGGTAGTCCGCAGGGCCGGCGCCGGCAGTTGATTGAGCGCTTCCTGCAGTTTCTGGCCGGTGGCTGCCGAGAAGGTCTGTACAATCTCCTGACTGGAGGAAATTACGGCATTGGCAAACATCACGTTGGTCGAATTTGTTTCAATCAGAATTTCGGAGGACATGCCCAGTTTGATCTGCTGGCTGAACTTGGCTGGAATAGAGACGGCAACCAATGCCTTATCTTCCCGGAGCCAGCGTTCCATTTCTTCCTGCGTGGTAACTTGAGCAACAACTTTATAGCGTTCGGAGTCCATATACGCCTGAGTTAACGACCGGCTGCCCGTTGTCTGATCCTGGTCGTAGATGACAGTGGGGATATATTTAACGACATTGTTGCTGTAAGTGAAGCCAAAAAGGATGGTATACAGAATAGGCAGGCCAACAAGCAGCAAAACGGTGGGGGCTGCGGGAGCAAAGAGCCTGCGCAGTTCCAGCAGCAGCACTTCCTTTAGTTTCATCAGTTGACACCGTCCATCAATTTAAAGCGCATGCCGGGGCGGATTTTATCGGAATTGACCTGGATTTTGACATTAAAGGTAATAATATCGTTGTCGCCGCGTTCGTTGGTGGCCCGGTAGGTAGCAAATTCCGCCTTCTTGCTAATATCGACAACGGTCCCGTCTAAGATAAGATTGCTGTCCCGGCCCTGAACCTTAACCTGCTGCTGAACAGAGTAGCGGGAAAGGTCGGTCTCCTTTACTTTTAAATTGACCCAGTTGTCCAACGGGTCCTGGATGGCTACTAAAGGCATGCCCTGAGATACCATGGCTCCTTCTTCTACATACTTGGCGGTGACGATGCCGTCAAAGGGCGCGCGTATTTCTGTTTCGTCCAGAGATACTTCCACCTGCTGCAAGGTAGCTTGCGCCTGGGCCACTTTGCTGTGCATGGTGGCCTCATTGGCGGTATTTACATCGGTTTGCAGCAGTCCGGCCTGAGCTGCCTTTAAACCGGCCTGGGCCTGACTGTACGCAGCCTGAGCCACTTGATATTTGGTCCGGTACGTATCAAATAATTGTTTGGAAATGGCACCCGACGCCAGCAGTTCACTGTACCGGCTATAATCACTTTCAGCCAGCGCTAAATCGGACTGGGCTTTTTCTAATTGGGCTTGGGCGGTATGCAGGGCGGCTTTGGACGTTTGATCCTGCAGTACGGTAACGGTGGCGGCCTGGGCTGTTTGGGCCTGTAACGCATTGATATTGGCTTTTGCCTGACTGACTTGAGCGGCGATATCCCGGTTGTCAATACGCGCCAAAAGTTGTCCTTGGCTTACTTTGTCGCCTTCTTTTACGAGCAGGCTGACGACGCGTCCCGGTATTTTTGAGTTGATATCGACCTCCTTGGCTTCAGCCCTGCCCCACATTTCGGCAGTTGCCATGCTGCTTCCGCAGCCGGCCAGCATGGGGATCAATACAACTGATAATAGGATATAGATTGGCCAGTTCCAGGAACGGTTGTGCCTGATTCTGATTAAGGACATTTTCTTTCCTCCTTGTTAAATACCTGATATCTTAAGATAAAATCGGATTCCCCAGGGGTCCGGATGATGGAAAACAGAGACCGAAAGGAACTTTTGTACTTTTATGTACCGAAACGGTATTTTTGGTACTGACAGGGTATAAGTAAAGCGCCGCAATAGCGCATGTACCTATAGATAAAAGATCTTAAGTTATTATTTTACGGAAATTCCCTGGATGATTACATCCAGCATCGCCGACATGGCGTCCGGGTAGGTCATGTTGTTTTCACTGAGGAAACGGTAACTGTTCAAGTCATTCATGGTGCTAATGATCATTTGCTGAACGATCTTTATATTCACCGGACGGATAATAGCAGCCTCCATTCCTTGCGAGAGGAGGTCGGACAGACGGTTCATCCGTTCCTGGCGAAATTGGGTCACCTTTTTCCATTCCCCCGGATAGGTTAGGCGCAGATCGTCATATACACGGTCATGAAACGGTTCAAAAGCCTTCGGTGAAATCAATAGTGCGGCTTTTAACTTTTCAACAACCGGCAAATCGGAATTATATATTTTTTCCTCTTGCTCGCGCAGATCCTGTAACACAATATCCAGGATGGTGGCAATCAATTCATCCTTGGAGGAAAAATGTTCATACAGCGATGACTTGCTGATACTTAGCCGCTTAGTAAGGTCACTCATTGTAAATTTGAAACCCCGTAAATTGATTTCTTCTACGGTTGCCAGAATAATTCGATTGCGCAAATCATCACCTCATTAGTTTTGTACCGACAAGAACTAATCCGGTACTCTTCTTACAAGTGCATGATATACCAATTATTTTCTTGTGTCAATACCAATGTGCCGGAGAAGCTATTGTAATATTTTTATTGAAAAAGTGAAATGGAGCATCAAACCTAAGACAAAAAGGACGGCTTCCGTAGCAGGCGGAAGCCGTCCTTTTTGTCTTAAGTTAAAACCGGTGCTTTTGCCGGAATTGAAGCGGTGACAACTGTTCGTATTTGCGAAAAACCTTGGTAAAATAGGCGGAATCGGAAAAGTTGAGGTCCATGGCTATTTTATAAATCGGTACCGAGGTATGAAGCAGCAGGCTTTTGGCCCGGTAGACCTTCTGCTGATTGACGTATTCGGTAAAGGACTGGCCGATTTGTTCTTTGAAATAGCGACTGAAATATTTTTCGCTAAGGTGGACGCGGCTGGCCACATCGGTGAGTTGGAGGTTATCCAGGTAATGGGAGTTTATATAATCCAGCGCTTCCTGAATGGTGGTTTTTTCCTCGGTGACGGCCGGCTGAACCGGTGGCCGGCTGGTGGGGGTGCTGAGAATCTTGTCAATGCAGTCGTATAAAATGGCGGAGGAAAACGGCTTCAAGAGAAAGTCGAAGATACGGTATTTGATGGCTTCATGAGCATAGGAAAAATCATCATGAGCGGTGATAATAATCGTTTTGATCTGAGGGTGAAAGGCAATAATCTGCTTTTGCGCGTCCAGACCGTTCATTTCCGGCATTTTGATGTCCATGAGCAGGATATCCGGCTTAAATTGCTGGGCTTTTTGCACAGCCTCCTTGCCGGTCCGGGCATCTTCCAGCAGCATGATATGGGGATACCGCTGCTCAATCATCTTGCGGAGCGTAACCCGCTCCAGCGTTTCATCTTCACAAATCAGCAGGCTGTACATCATGGTGGCCTCCCTTACTGTTTCGGCAGTCTGATGCTGACGCAGGTGAATCCCATCGGCTGGCTTTCGATGGTCAGGCCATAGTTCTCTCCGTAAAGCCGGCGAATGCGATCATCCGTATTCCGCAGGCCCAAACCCAGCCGGGACGGCATCATTTCTTTTTTGCGATTGAACAGGTCGATCAGGTCGGGGGGGAAGCCGACGCCGTTGTCATAGACGCTGAGCAGCATTTCATTGCCGCCGGCTATTTTAGTCCCGTAAATTTTCACGGTGCCGCCGTCCTTGAGGTCCTCTAAGCCGTGGATGATAGCGTTTTCGACAATTGGCTGCAGCGTCATGGAGGGGATGCGCCAGTCCAACAGTTCCGGGTCGATGTCGACGACAAAGCTCATCCGGTCACCGAACCGGGTTTGCTGAATGGATAAATAGTGTTGGAGGCTGTCCAGTTCGACCGACAGCTTCGGTGTCGTTTCATTATTTTTTATGCTGTAGCGGAGATAATTGGACAAATCATAGATGAGCGCCTCGGTCTGGGGGGCGGTTTCCAGAATGGCCAGGCGGGCAATCGAGTTTAGCGCGTTAAACAGAAAGTGAGGATTCATCTGCGCCTGGATACGGCGCAGTTCCTGTTCCTTGGCAATTTTCTGGAGCTGCAGCCGCTCCCGGGTCTCGCGGGTCAGTTTTTCCTGAATCAGCTTTTTGACTCCCGATTCGGCCAGATAATTGGACAAAAAGGCGTAAAAGCGCAGACAGCGATGCAGATAGTCTTCCGACACCAGTTTGATTTCCTGTACTGTCCGTTTCAGGTCTGCCAGGGGCAGGTTGAATTTTTGGGCTAATTGGGCCAGCTTTACCTTGGAACGGTCCTCTTCGCGGACGAAGACCTGACCGCCCAGCACGCTGCCAATGTATACGTCGTCCACCACAATCGGTGCCGTGCAGTCTTTCAGTCCGCAATGGCATTCGTAGAGCAGCGGCTTGCCGACGCGCAGCGCTTTCAGGCTGGCGATCCGGTCGCAGTCGATGCAGCCCTGGCGGCCCAGCGGTGAGGAGCGGATTAACTGGCAAAAGGTTGTAAAGTTACTAAGACTGCCGATGGGTACACCGTTGGCGTCCACCGTGACTACGGAAAAGTCGACCATTTTGGATAGCTCATTTTGCAGAGCATTAAATTCTTTCACGTTGATGACGGTTTCAATAGACACGTGAAGTGCATTTTCCATGGTTTAAACAGCCTTTCTTTTAAAAAATCAGCCTGTGGATTTCCGGTAAAATTTCAAGCTTATTATACCACATATTCGGGATGGTACTAAAGCTGTGTGAATTTCCTGACAAATTAAGAAATAGTAAAATTTCCACCCCGGATTTTTGATTAATGGTAGGAAATTTCAGACTATTAACGGCTGTCTACTTTTAAAATGTGCAATAAACGTACCAATTTACCATAGAAAAAGTAGAAAATTTACCGCTTCTTGTTGCAAAAGTCACAAGCGATGTCCGGCGTTTTTCTTATAATTAAAATACAATCAGAAAAGTAAGAAAATTTAAACACCTTATGTAATGCGGGCAGGAAAAGCAAATTTGCCATAATTCCGGCCCGTCTGACAACAGGCACGCCAGGCAGAACGCTGATGTTTTTTATGCAAGCGTTTCAAGCTGCATAATGGCATAATAAAAAATTTTGGAGGTAACGAAATGGGACAGGAAGCATTAGGTTTAGTTGAGACAAAAGGGTTAGTCGGCTCCATTGAAGCGGCAGATGCCATGGTAAAGGCAGCCAATGTATCGCTGATTGGGTATGAAAAGATTGGCTCCGGCCTCGTTACGGTTATGGTCCGCGGCGATGTAGGTGCTGTGAAGGCAGCTACCGACGCAGGTGCCGCCGCTGCCAAGCGGGTTGGTGAAGTCGTTTCTGTTCATGTCATTCCAAGGCCTCATACCGATGTGGAAAAAATGCTCCCCAAATTTACTAAAGAGTAATCGGAGGTATAGAGAAAGATGGATTCTGAACTTTTGAAAAAAATTATCGACTCCGTTGAGGATACCAAGGCGGCCCCGGCTGGCCAGATCAAGCAGCAAGGCTGCAATATTACCGAATTTGTCGGTTCAGGCATGGGCGATACGGTTGGCCTGGTTATTGCCAATCTGGATTATCACCTGCACGAAAAAATGAAACTGGACCCCAAGTTCCGTTCCATCGGTATTGTCAGTTCCCGGACTGGCGGCGCACCGCATGTCATGTCGGCCGACGAAGCGGTCAAGGCAACCAATACCGAAATCGTGTCGGTGGAATTTTGCCGTGACACCAAAGGTGGCGCCGGTCATGGCAGTACGATTATCTTTGCTTCGGAAGACGTGTCGGACTCACGGCGTGCCGTAGAAATTCTGCTGACCAATCTGGAAAGAAATTTTGGCGATGTGTATGGCTGCGATGCCGGTCATATCGAGCTTCATTATACCGCTCGCGCCAGCTACGCTTTAAACAAGGCATTTTCCGCACCCATCGGCAAAGCATTCGGCATTACGGTTGGCGCTCCGGCGGCAGTGGGACTGTTGATGGCCGATGTAGCGATGAAAACAGCCAATGTAGATATCGTCACTTATGCCAGCCCGGCCGTCGGCACCTGTTTTTCCAATGAAATCATCATTACCTTCAGCGGTGATTCCGGCGCGGTACGGCAATCGGTGCTGGCCGCCCGTGATGTAGGTCTTGGCGTATTGCGCGGCATGGGGCAGGACCCCCAGTCTCTGACCAAGCCTAATTTATAATGCGGACGCACTGCGAAAGGTAGATGGCTATGATTAACAACGCGCTGGGCCTGATCGAGGTGGTGGGAAAACTGGCAGCCCTTGAGGCGGCGGATGTGGCGTTAAAAGCTGCCAATGTAACGCTGCTGGGAGTGGAAAATGCCACAGGCGCACTGATCACTGTCAAGCTAACCGGCGACGTCGGTGCGGTCAAGGCGGCCGTAGACGCTGCCGGGATGGCTGCCAGCCGGGTGGGAACGGTGATTGCCACGCAAGTCCTGCCGCGGCCGGCCCACGGAATCTATCCCCTGCTGACGGCGGAAGCGCCGGCAGGCGATGACCAACCGCCGGTCATGGCAGCAGAAGAGCCTGTGAGCCAGGAGTGCGCCGGGGAGGCACTGTCACCGGTAGAGGTGACGGAACCGGCTGTCGTACCGGTACCGGAAGCTGACGGGCAGCCGGAGGAAGTAGCGGAAGAAGAACAGGAAGCGGCTTATCTGTCGGCTGAGACGGAAGCGGAGGCTGACAGCAGGGCTACCTGCAATATTTGTCATGATCCGGTTTGCCCGCGGGAAAAGGGGCAGTCCGTAAAGCTTTGCATACATGGGCGAGGAAAGTGAGGAATTTTACGTGGAATGGACCCGGGAGGAAGCTGTTGTAGAGATTTTGTCCCGGTTGGAAGAAACGGAAGCCAACGGAACCATACCTATCGGGATTTCCAACCGGCATATCCATTTGAATCAGGCCGACCTGGAACTGTTATTCGGCAAGGAGCATCCGTTGACGGTGCTTAAAGAGCTTAGCCAGCCAGGACAGTTCGCCGCACGGGAGACTGTCTGCATTGCCGGTCCGAAAGGCTGCTTTAGCAATGTGCGGGTATTGGGGCCGGTCCGGCAAGAGAGCCAGATTGAAATCAGCCGCCATGACGCCATGGCGCTCGGTATTCAGCCGCCGGTCCGGGTATCGGGGGACTTAACAGGCGGCGCCAGTCTTTGTGTCAGCGGCCCCAAGGGCATGCTGGTCATGCCTGGCAAGGTCATTGTGGCCAAGCGCCACCTGCATATGACGCCGGTTGATGCCAAGCGTTTTCAGGTGTCCGACGGACAACTGGTTGCATTGGAAGCAGGCGGGGAAAAGCAGTGCGTGTTCCGGCAGGTGGTCGTCCGGGTCAGCGATCAGGCTGCGTTGGAACTTCATCTGGACGTGGATGAGGCCAATGCGGCTGACTTGAAAAACGGCATGACGGCAAGGCTGCTATGAAACGTGTCGCAAAAAAAACTTATCCGCCCGCCTCGATGGAGGCTGTCGATGAATATCTGACCCGTATGGAAGCGACGCAGCAAATCGCGAGCTTTTCACCGATTGACCTGGCATTACCGTTAAAGGTAGGTGTCGATCTGGGCACCTCTAATATCGTGATTACCGTGCTGGATAACCGGAATCAACCCGTGGCGTTCGCCTCGCGGCCGGCCCATGTGGTCCGGGACGGCATCGTCGTCGGCTTTATGGAAGCCGTGAACATTCTGGCCGAGCTGAAGGAAGCTCTGGAAAAGCGATTGGGGCTGACCCTGACAGAGGCGGCCACCGCTATTCCGCCGAACATTCTGCCCGGTAATGTGAAGGTTATTGCCAATGTGGTGGCAGCCGTCGGGTTTCGTGTCGTCAAGGTGATTGACGAGCCGGAAGCGGCAGCCCTGATGATGCGGGTAGCCGATGGCGCCGTGGTCGATATTGGCGGCGGTACAACAGGCATTTCACTGCTCCGGGACGGTAAGGTAGTCTACTCGGTGGATGAGCCCACCGGCGGCACCCATATGACGCTGGTAGTTGCCGGGAATACCGGGCTGGAATTTGACCGGGCGGAAGACTACAAGGTGCTGCCGGAGAACTATGCCCGGGTGTTTACCATGGTTCATCCGGTTATTGAGAAGATGGCCCAGATTACCAAATCCAATTTACGGGAAAAGGTCGGGGCGCTCTATTTGGCCGGTGGTGCCAGTTGTTTCAAGGGAATTCAGGACGTATTCGAGGCGTATACGGGCATCAAAACCTATAAGCCGGAGAATCCCCTGCTGGTGACTCCCATTGGAATTGCGCTGTCCATTCCCTCGGTGGAGGTGTGAGGTATGGCAAACATACCGCTTGAATCCGACCTGTTGCAGCGGATCGTCCAGGCTTTACTGCCGGTACTCAACAAAAACACCCTTGTCTTTTTTACCGGTGGCGCCGCGGCAGCTAGAGCTGACGAGTGGCTGAAACTGGTTGACCGTTTGCTGATTACCGAAGCGAAAATCGTAGTGTCTCCGGCCTTTTGCCAACTGGCGCCCGAACTGTTTGTTCAGCGGCTGGGGTCAAGGCTCCTGACTGAAGAAGCCGCCATGCGGCGATTTATCCAGACAGCTCATCTAGGAGTTGTACCGGTGTTTACCCGAAACACGCTGGCCAAAGCGTCGCTGGGTATTCAGGACAATCTGATCACCAACGGCATTGCCGCCGTATTGATGAGGGGGTTGCCGCTGATTGGCGTCAAGGATAATTACCATCCTGACAATGACCATACCCGTGCGATGGGCTATCAGGCCAATCCGGCCTATAATGCCTTACTGCTGGGTTATGAGCAACAGCTTAGCCGGCTGGGTGCGACGCTGGTTGATTCCGGCGAATTCACCCCGGCTATGGAACGGACACTGTATCCCGGTGTGTTCGGCAAAACGGCGCAAAGCCGGGAAGCCAAACCACAAGGCAGTCCGACGGTAAAAAATCTGGCCAATCAACCGGTCATTACCTGGCAGGAGCTTAACGGTGTGGCACCGGGAGCAACGGTGGTAATCAAGGAAAACGCCATTGTGACGCCGTTAGCCCAGGAATACATCAAGAAGCAGGGCATTGTGCTGCAGCCTGCCGGACAGCAGCCAAAATCAAACTAAAGAGGTTATGAGCGATGGATTTCGATAAAGATTTACAAAGCATCCAGGAAGTCAGAGATAAAGTAAAGCAGGCCAAACAGGCCGCGGCCCGGTTTAGCGAATATGCGCAGGAGACAATCGACCAAATTGTCGCCGCCCTGTGTGCCGCCGCCTTAGACAATGCCGAGCAACTGGCTAAGCTGGCCAAGGAGGAAACCGGTTACGGGAAGTGGGAAGACAAGGTGGTTAAAAACACCTTTGCTGCCCGGACGGTGTATGAATCCATGCAAGGCTTGAAAACGGTAGGCATTCTCCACGACGACCGGGAGAAAAAAATCGTGGAAGTCGGTGTGCCGGTAGGAGTCATTGCCGCGCTGATCCCGTCGACCAATCCCACCTCGACCGTTATCTTTAAAGCACTGATCGCCCTGAAAGCGGGTAATGCTATTATTTTTTCACCTCATCCGACAGCGGTACGGTGCATCCGGGAAACGGTGCGGATTTTGCAGGAAGCGGCGACGCGCAGCGGAGCGCCGGAAGGCATCCTTAACTGCCTGACCCTTCCGACGCTTGAGGGTACTAATGCGTTAATGAAACATAAAGACGTCAGCCTGATTCTCGCCACAGGCGGCGAGGCGATGGTCCGGGCGGCTTACAGTTCCGGCACCCCGGCCATTGGGGTAGGTCCGGGCAACGGCCCGGCCTTTATCGAGCGGTCAGCCGATATTCCGCAGGCAGTGCAGCAGATTCTGGAGAGTAAAACCTTTGATAATGGTGTAATTTGTGCGTCGGAGCAGTCCATTGTGGTCGAGGAAATCATCCGGGACGCAGTCATTGCCGAAATGAAACAACGGGGCTTTTATTTCCTTAGCCAGGCTGAATCGGAGACGTTAGGCCGTCTCCTGTTACGGCCCAATAAGACGATGAATCCGGCCATCGTCGGACGCAATGCCCAGGAAGTGGCTGTGCTGGCCGGCTTGTCGGTACCGGCCGATGCCAAGGTGCTGGTTTCGTTCCAGGACACCGTTTCCTACGATAATCCGTACAGCCGGGAAAAGCTGACCACCGTACTGGCTTTTTATACCGAGCCTACCTGGGAACGGGCTTGCCTCCGCTGCCTGGAGCTGTTGCACAATGAGGGCAAGGGTCATACCATGACCATTCACTCGAAAAATGAAGCGGTGATTCGCGAATTCGCGCTCAAGAAAAACGTATCCCGGCTGCTGGTTAACACCCCGGCGGCGCTGGGCGGTATCGGAGCCACCACGAATCTGGTGCCGGCTTTGACTCTGGGCTGCGGGGCGGCAGGCCGAAGCTCCACTTCCGATAATGTGGGCCCGCTAAACTTGATCAATATAAGGCGTGTCGCTTATGGTGTCCGCCCAACTCCGGCGTCGCCGGCCCCGGCCGTGAGCCCCAAGGCGGACGTACTGGATATCGAAGCGCTGGTGCGCAGCATTATCAGTCAGACCAAATAAAGGATGTGTCAGTATGCACTTGGCCAAAGTGATCGCTAAAGTAGTCGCCACGCAAAAAGCGGAAAAACTGGTAGGCGGCAAACTGCTCGTGATTAAATCGGTGGATGAATACCGAAATTTGATGGACCATGAGCCGCCGTATGTGGCGCTGGACTGCGTGGGAGCCGGCGTAGGAGACTGCGTGCTGGTGGACTGGGGCGGCAGCGTGGATAATGATCCCCGTATGGTCAGCGATATGTCCATTGTCGGTATTATTGACACCATTGAATTTGAATAAAGAAAGGAGGGGCTGTGAGTGGCTGCCAATGTGTTTCAGGTCCGGCCGGTGCTGTATTATGGCGTTGCGACCGCCGAAGTGATCGAACAGTGCGGGGCGAAAAAAGCGCTGGTTATTACCGATCCGTTTATGAAAGACAGCGATTTGCTGACGTCCATTCTCCAGCGACTATCGGCAAAAATGGATTACCGCTTGTTCGCCGATATACGTCCCGACCCGGACGTGTCGCTGGTGGCCCGGGGGACAGAGGCCCTGCTGGCCTACTCGCCCGATCTGGTGATTGCCGTCGGTGGCGGATCGACCATTGACACGGCGAAAAGCATCCTGTATTGCGTGAAACAGGCGCTGCCGGATCGGGAAGCTATTAAGTTTATTGCTATTCCTACTACCAGCGGCACCGGCTCGGAGGTTACCAATTTTTCCATCGTAACGGTGGACGGAAAAAAGCTGGCGATTGTTGATGATCAATTGGTGCCGGATATTGCCATTCTGGATGCCGCCTTTACCGAATCGGTACCGCCGGTCGTGACGGCCGATACGGGAATTGACGTTTTAACCCATGCGCTGGAAGCGTACTTTTCGACCCAGGCATCCAACTATACCGATGCGCTGGCGGAAAAAGCCATTGAATTGGTGTTCACTTATTTGCCGCGGACGGTAAAAAACGGCAAGGACAAAGAGGCCAGGGAGCAGATGCACGATGCCTCCTGCCTGGCGGGGATGGCCTTTACCAACGCCTCCTTGGGCATTAACCATTCTCTGGCCCATGCTTTGGGCGGCAGCTTCCATATTCCCCACGGCCGGGCCAATGCCCTGCTGCTGCCGGGAGTGATCGGCTACAATGCCGCCAGCCCCGTGGTTGCCCGGCGATGCTTCCGGTTGGCCGGCTTGCTGGGACTTTCACCCGCCGACCAGGCGGACGGGGTGCGGCGCCTGCTGGCGGCTGTGCGCATTCTGATCGGCAGTATTGGTATACCCGGCAGTCTGGCGCAAATGAATATTGAACGGGAGGCTTTCTTCCGGGAACTGCCGGCCATGTGCCAGGCAGCGCTTGATGATAAATGTACGGCCACCAATCCTGTAGTACCTTCTTCGCAGGAACTGGCGATTCTTCTAACACAAGTTTATACCGGCCTGGCGCCGGACGAGGTTGCCTGAGGAAAGTTTTACGGTCTTAATGATTAACAGGTAAACAATGACCATATTTTACTATATTTAGGAGGTTCTAAAGGTGAAACAGGTACTTGATATTTCTCCCGTGAATCAAAGTCCGAGAATTCAGAAGCTGATCGACGCCTTATATGCGAGAAATCCCGAAGTAGAGGCGGAACGCGCCTGCCTGATTACCGAGTCGTACCAGCAGACGGAAGCGCTGCCGATCACTTTACGCCGGGCCAAAGCCCTGGAGCACATCCTGGATCATATGACTCTTGTCATCCGCGAGGATGAATTGATTGTGGGCAATCTCACGGCAGCGCCCCGGTCGACGCAAATCTTCCCGGAATTCTCCTTCCAGTGGCTTACCGAAGAATTTGATACGCTGGCCAAACGGACTGGCGACGTGTTCAATATCAGTGAAGAAACCAAACGAAAGCTGACGCAGGTCTTTGCTTACTGGGGCGGCAAAACGGTTAACGAACTGGCTACCGAATATATGTATCCGGAAACCAAACTGGCGATGAGCCATAACGTATTCACCGTTGGCAACTATTATTTTAACGGTGTGGGCCATATCAGCGTCGATTATGAAAAAGTGCTGAAAGTCGGCTTTAACGGAATCATTCGCGAAGCGGAACAGGCGTTGGCTGAGGCTGACCGCGCCTGCCCGGACTTTATCAAAAAACGCAACTTCCTCGATGCCGTGATTATTACCTCGCAAGCGGCTATCCGGTTTGCCAACCGCTTTGCCGATCTGGCCGAGTCGATGGCTTACCAAGCCGGCGGTAAACGGAGCCAGGAACTGCAGACGATAGCCCGCAACTGCCGCACTGTTCCGGCCAATCCTGCCGGCAGCTTTTATGAAGCGCTTCAGTCCTTCTGGTTTGTGCAGGCCATCATTCAGATTGAATCCAACGGACATTCCATTTCCCCCATGCGATTTGATCAATACATGTATCCCTATTACCAAATGGACATGGCTGTGGGCCGCCTGACGAAAGACAGCGCCCAGGAACTTTTAGACTGCCTGTGGGTCAAATTCAACGATATCAATAAAGTGCGCGATTCCGGTTCCACCAAAGGCTTCGGCGGCTATCCGATGTTTCAGAATCTCATTGTTGGCGGCCAGGACCAGGAAGGGATTGATGCGACCAACGAACTGAGCATTGCCTGCCTGGAAGCCAGCGCTCACACCAAACTGCCGCAGCCATCCATTTCCATCCGGGTCTGGAATAAATCGCCCAATGAATTCCTCATCAAAGCGGCGGAAGTTTCCCGCCTTGGCTTAGGCATGCCGGCCTATTACAATGACGAAATCATCATCCCCGCCCTGGTCAACCGGGGACTTACCCTGGAGGATGCCCGGGATTACGGCATTATCGGCTGCGTAGAACCGCAAAAGGGCGGCAAAACCGAAGGCTGGCATGACGCCGCATTCTTCAATATGGCAAAAGTCCTGGAACTGGTTATGTATAACGGCAGGCTGGACGGTGTTCAGGTCGGACCGCAAACGGGTGAATTCACCTCTTTCACGTCTTTTGAACAAATTGAAAAGGCCTATCACGAGCAAATGGAATATTGTGTCGGCCTGCTGGCCAATGCGGATAATGCCGTTGATTTAGCCCATGGCGCCCGCTGCCCGCTGCCGTTTGTTTCCTCCATGGTCGATGATTGTATCGGCCGGGGCCAGTCCATTCAGGAAGGCGGCGCCTGGTACAACTTTACCGGTCCGCAGGGCGTTGGCGTAGCCAATGTGGGCGATTCGCTGCTGAGCATCAAAGAACTGGTCTTCAACCGTAAGCTTTATACCCTGGCTCAGATCAAGGAAGCGGTGGAGCAAAACTTTGGCGGTGCCCATAACGGCAGCGGCCATGCCCAGGTTAGCCCCGATATCATCGAGGAAGTCATTCGCCGGATGCTGGCTGACGGCAAAAAGATTACGCCGGAACAACTCGACAAACTGCAGCAAATCGCGAAGAATGGTCTGCCGGCAGCCGCTCCGGCGACGACAGGCGGTAAGTACGACAAGCTGTTGCAGGATATTGATACGGTACCTAAGTTTGGCAATGATGTGGCCGAAGCCGATGAACTGGCCCGTTATGCCGCCCTGACCTATTGCCGAGCCGTTGAAAAATACAAAAATACCCGCGGCGGTAGATTCCAACCCGGCTTGTATCCCGTATCCGCCAATGTGCCGATGGGCGGCCAAACCGGGGCAACGCCTGACGGCCGCAAGAACGGCGAGCCTTTGGCCGACGGCGTGTCGCCTGTTTCCGGCCGCGATGTGAACGGACCGACGGCTGCTGCCAATTCGGTTGCCGCTCTGGATCATGCCATTGCTTCCAACGGTACGCTGTTTAATCAGAAATTCCATCCTTCCGCTTTAAGCGGCCGGGCCGGTCTGGAAAAACTGGCTGCTCTCGTACGGGGCTATTTTGATCAGAAGGGCATGCATGTACAGTACAATGTAGTCAGCCGGGAAACCTTGCTGGACGCGCAAAAGAATCCCGACCAATACCGCAATCTGGTAGTCCGGGTAGCCGGCTACAGCGCCCACTTCATTTCCCTGGACAAGAGCCTGCAAGACGACATCATCAACCGCACGGAACAAATGTTTAACTAATCCTGTAAACAAGTCGATGCTCAAGTACGGTTTCCGCTGTATACTTGAGCATCGCTTGTATCAGCAATACATGGATGGAGGCTATTATGCAGGAATTATACAATATAACGGGAACTGTAGCGGAAATTCAGCGCTTTTCCGTGCATGACGGACCGGGCATCCGGACGCTGGTCTTTTTAAAAGGCTGTCCCTTGCGCTGCAAGTGGTGCTGCAATCCGGAAAATATCCGGCCCGAGCCGCAGGTTGTTACCCGGCGCGGCGTGCAAGTGACCATTGGCCGGCGCATGTCGGTGGGGGAATTGATGGCTGAAATACGCAAAGACGTCATTTACTACCGGCGATCGGGCGGCGGGGTGACACTGTCCGGTGGCGAGGTTTTATTTCAGCCCGAATTTGCTCTGGCCATTCTCCAGGCTTGCAAGGCAGAGAATATTCACACGGCGATTGAGACGAGCGCCTTTGCCGGCTATCCTACCATTCAGGAACTGCTGCCCTGGCTGGATTTGGCCATGTGCGATCTTAAGCACGTTGATCCGGCCAAGCACCAGCGCTATACCGGACGGCCCAACGACATGATCCTGGATAATTTGCGAAAAATTGCGCTTGCCGGTACACCGCTGATTATCCGGGTGCCGGTCGTACCCACCTTTAATGATGCTCCCGGCGAGATCGCCAGCATTGCCGCCTATGCGGCGTCACTGCCCGGTGTCAGGGAGTTGCACCTGTTGCCCTATCACCGGCTGGGCGAAAGCAAATATAAGGAATTGGAGCAAGACTATGAGTTCAGCGGCATCGAACCGCTGACCAGCCAGGCTATGCTCAAGCTGCTGGACGTGGCCAGGCTTTCGGGGCTGTCCTGTCAGGTTGGCGGTTGACGGGCGGTCCATCACTCGGGCAGAGAGGGGAGACAGCAGGTGCTGAACTGTGAACTGATTCATAATCCTTCGCCGGGCAGCCTTCAAATTTTAAAACGGAAAATCCATGACCGGGAACTTGCCGCCTATCTGGAGACACACCGGGTGGAAGCGGTAGGCTTAATTCAGGGACAATTGGCCAAAATTCTGGTTGCCGCCGACATCGCTGAAAAAGTGGCCAACGTGATGGTTACCGAAATCGCCGGCTCCTGTCCGCAGCATATTACCATGATCGCCGTTTTCGGCAGTACGTCGGCCGTAAAAGTGGCCATCGAGGCGGTGCAAAAACGGGGCTGACCGGTAGCTCATAAAGGATGGGCGTGGAAAGTTTTCCAAATACTATTTACTTACAGAGCTAATCTGGTATAGTATATAGCTACAACAATACTAAAATATTTTACAACATGTCGTGCAGACGACTTACTGTTGGCAGGTGTTCGTTTATCATTACAAATAATACCATCGCTGGTGCCCAGACAAGGTTGAGCAGACGACTGCAGGCCGGATATTTCTCCGTAAAGCTAAGGAGGAATCATCCGGCTTTTTTATTGCAGCGGCCGGCTTGTCCGTCGGCAACAGCGAGCAGGGGTAATAAAGACGGGAGTGATGACGGTGACGGCCCAAGCCAACCATGTAAGCAAAACGGATCGCGAAAAATTATTAAAAGAAATGGAAATCCGGGTAGGCGTTTTTAACGAAGGCATTCATGCCGATGTGAGCCTGTTTCAGCAACTGGATTTTGAAAACGAATATTTGGAACAGGTGCAGGCGTGCTTTTACAATAATCATCAGGCCTATAAGGACACCAATCTGCCTCAGGCTTTCCGCTCGCCCAGCGGCTACCGGTACGCCTTTTCCTATGATCCCCAGTCGCGCTATTCGATTACCGGGGAAAACGGACGGTTTTACCTGCATGACCGCCAGACAAGACTGTTCGAGGTGAAGTTTGAAAAACGGCCGAAATACTACAACCAACACACCAGCAACGGCAAGAAAATGTCGACCATCGCCCAGTATGTGGGGTCATCCAAAATCACGGTGGCCTATAGCAACGAATGCTCGCTGCAGGAAAAGAATCTGGACTGCCGGTTTTGCAATATTAACGCCACCAAGGCCAATTATGCCGACCGGCAGGGGATTTCCTGGAAAACGCCGGCCGAAATTGCCGAAGTGACCAAGGCGGCCTATGCCGAAGGCTGTAATCATCTGACGATTACCGGCGGTTTTATTCCGGAACGGCGCGAGGTGGAATATTATATTGATGTGGCCGAAGCCATCCGGGAGACCACCGGTTTGGACGATTTCGGCGGCACGGCCTGCATCGGAGCGCCGTTGGATCTGGAGGTCATTGATAAATACAAGGAAGCCGGCTACAGCCGGATTGCCACCAACATGGAGATCTGGGATGAAAACATCTTTAAGGCAATCTGTCCGGGCAAGCATAAAATATGCGGCGGCTACCAAAACTGGGTGGACACGTTAAAGTACGAAGTAGAGGTATTCGGCAAAGGCAATGTGCGTTCTTATTTTGTCGCTGGCATCGAAACCAAGGAAACACTGCTGGAGGGTATCGAATACCTGGCTTCGCTGGGCGTGGTGGCGGTGCCCCAGATCTGGATGCCTAAGCCGGGGGCGGCGCTGGAGGGACACCGGGCGCCAACGACCGAGTGGTTTATTGATCTATTCCTAAAAGCCTATAAAATTTTAGTGCGCTATGGCATTACCCACGAGCAATTTTATCATACAACCAATGATGAAGGACGGTTTTTTGATTATCTCTATGACGCCGACGGCGACTATCTTAACCGGATCGCCGATTACCGGATCGCCATCTAACGGCGGGAAAAAACAAAAAAACTGTCGTTGCTGAGCAGAAAAAACTGCAGGCTGAATTTTTTGCGATTCAGTCTGCAGTTTTTTTAGGGAACCGCTGATTTAATGAGCTTGCCGGCCTGGCGAGAGATTTTTTCGGCTGGCAAGGAAGTAAAACCGCAGGAATAGCGGCCCCTATTTCAAGGTTTTGCTGACGCAGCCAGACGGAAAAAGATCCGCCAGGATGTGCGGTGTGAATAAATCAGTGGTTCCCTAGTACATATGACAAAAAGATTGTCGGGAGGGTGGAGAATGAATTGTGTTGTGCCCCATTTTACCGAAGAGGAAATCAATCTTCTCAAACAATCCGGCCGGGTACTGACAGTGAAAGCCGGTCATATTCTGTTCAGAGAAAATGATGAGACAGACCATGTCTATCTGATTGAAAGCGGCCATGTGAAGCATTATCATACCACCTCGCTGGGCAAGGTCGTCATTGTTTCTATTTGCGGGCCGAGCGAGATGATCGGCGTACCGGCGGTTTTGCTGGGCCAAAGACGGGGCGTCTTTGCCGAAGCTTTGGAACCGGGCACCTTGTGGCGGATTGAGCAGGAAGTTTTTCTGCGCCTCTTGCATCAGTATCCGCAGTTAGCCGTCAAGCTGGCGGCGATTCACTGTCAACTGGTGCGAAACTATGAATACGGGCTGCAGACCTTGGTTGTTGCCAGTGCCGACAGCCGTCTGGCCTGGCTGCTGCTGCGGCTGGCCGAGGGCCGCAGGCCGGAGCGGGACGGCGGACAGCGGGTCGGTTTTTATCTGACCCATCAGGAGATGGCCGATATGATTGGTTCCTGCCGGCAAACGGTAACGACGGTGCTGGGGAATTTTAAACGGGCCGGATTGATTCGTATCAAAAAACACGCTTTGGAAATTGTCGATGCCGACCGGCTGCGGCAATTGGTTAGTTAGGTAAGCACTGATTCAATGAACCTGTCCGTGAATTAATCAGTGCTTACCTAGTAGCGGGCAGAGAAACCAAAGCAACTTAGATGATAAATGGAGAGTGAAGGAAGTGGCAAAGAGAGTGAAAGAGACGAGCGGACGAATATTGGTGGCGGTATTGTTAACCATACTGAGCGTGATTGGTCTGGCCGGTTGTGGCGGCACAGGCGGTGCCTTGGATAAACAAGCGGGCAATAGCCGGTTTGCCATCCGGATCGGCGCCGATTCATCGCCTTTTTCCTTTCAGTTTCGCGTGGCAAAGGCCAAAGGATTTTTTGAAAAATACAATATTGACGCCGATGTACAAACCTTTTCCTTTGGCATTGATACCATCAACGCCTTAATTCTTGATCAGGTGGACAGCGGCCAGGCGATGGACTATGCCCTGGCCAGCCGGCTGGGCAAAGAGAGTGATCTGCGGATTGTCTCCTACATTGCCACACCGTCACTGGATGGGTCCTCGCTATATGTGGTAGGTCCGGACATTAAAAGCCCGGCCGATTTGACCGGCAAGCGCATCGCCGCCCAAAAAGGGACGGTCAATGAATACGTTTGGGCGCAAACCTTCAAAAAGTTCGGCGTAGATCCCCAATCGGTGCACATGCAGTATTTTGGTTCCAATGCCGAGATGCTTGCCGCCGTTCAGACCGGCAAGGCCGATGCGGTCTGGGGTGATAAGTCAAACAAAAGCAAAATACTGGAGATCGCAGGCATCAGAGAGCTTGGTGATTATCATCTCATTGATTTTGAAATGAAGGGCTATCTGGCCTTTAAAGACCAGTTTGTCAAAGCGCACCCGCAGGAAGTGGAGAATTTCCTGAAAGCCTTAAACGAGGCTTCCGAATACATTGCCCAGCATCCTAAAGAAACGGCGGACATTGCTTATCAGGATTTGAAGCTGCCCAAAGAGGATGTGCTGAAGACGCTGGAAACCTATACCTATCATATCCGTTTTTCCCAGGACGATTATGACCATATTCAGGACATCGCCGCCTGGTCCTATCAAAACGGTTTGATAAAAAATTCATACGCTGTCCGGGATTACCTGGCGCTGGACCCCCTGCGCAAAGCTTTGCCGGAAACAGTTACTTACAGCGGAAAGTGAAGGGATTGTTATGCGGGACTTAGCCATTCATATTGAGCACTTGTCAAAAAGCTATGAAGGGTCCGGCCGGGAGGCTGGCCGGCCGGTGCTGGACAATATCAATCTGGAGATTATGCAGGGCGAGTTTCACGTACTGCTGGGCTCCAGCGGCTGCGGCAAGTCTACCCTGCTCAATATCATTGCCGGATTTTTGCCCAAAACAAGCGGCACGGTCAATGTGAACGGCAGGGAAGTGGTCCGGCCGGGCCGGGACCGCGGCGTAGTCTTTCAAAATGCCGATGCGGCCATGTTTCCCTGGCTTACGGTAACCGAAAACGTGGAGTTCGGACTGCGGATGCAGGGCGTTGAAAAAGAAAAGCGGCGGGCCATCGCCCAGGAATATCTGCAACTGGTGGGTTTGTCCAGTCATGGGAGCAAATATCCCCACGAGCTTTCCGGCGGGATGAAGCAGCGGGTCCAACTGGCCCGTCTGTTGGCCAACGACTCGGCTATTCTGATTATGGATGAACCGTTCGGGGCTCTGGATGCCCAGACGCGAAAAATTATGCAGCGGGAGCTGATCCGGATCTGGGAAAAGACGGCCAAGACCATTGTGTTTGTCACCCACGATATTCAGGAAGCGCTGCTGCTGGGAGAAAAAATCAGCATTCTGGCAGCGTTCCCCCAGACCGGCATTGTGAAAACCTGCCGGGTTGAGTTTCCCTATCCCCGCCGGGAGACGGATCAAGCGTTTATTCAGCAATATCTGGAGCTGCTGGGGTATTTTGATTTCGGAGGAGGTATTTAGCAGTGTTGGGCAGAGCAAAGGGGTATTCAGTAGAACTGGCTGTCATGGAGGAACAGGGAGCGTCACCGATCGGTACTGGTTGGAAAAAAACGCAGCAGTTGGTCCGGTTGCTGCGGCAAAAAGGGGTTTTGACCTGGCTGCTGCTGGCGGTTTTGTGGAATGGGGTGGCCCTGTTTTATCCCCCGTCTTTTTTTCCCGGCATCGGCCAAACGGTGGTCGGGTCATGGGAGATCATTCAGGACGGCACCTTGGTCTGGTTTATGCTGATCAGTCTGCTCCGGGTATACAGCGGCTGGCTGCTTGGTTCGCTGCTGGCTGTGCCGGTGGGGCTCTTGATTGGCCGCAGCGAGGTTGTCCGGGAATTGGCAGAGCCCTTTGTTAACTTTTTCCGGGCTATTCCGGCCATCGCCTTTCTGACGCTGTTTATTATGTGGTTTGGTGTCGGCGAAGAATCCAAGATTATCCTGATTCTGTATTCCACCTTTTTTATTGTGGTCATTAATACGGCGGCCGGCGTGCTGAGCCTGGGCAAGGATAAAATCCAGGCGGCCCGCTCGCTGGGCGCTTCGGAGGGGCAAATATTTTTTCATGTCATGATTCCCTCGGTCATACCGCACATATTCACCGGCGTCCGCCTTGGGCTGGGAGCGGCGTTTACGTCCATTGTCGCGGCGGAAATGCTGGCGGCCAAGGCCGGCATCGGTTATCTGATTTTTACCTCCCGGCTGTATTTTCGCACCGACTGGATTTTTACCGGTCTGGTGGTGCTTGGGATTATGGGCTTTCTTTCCGACAAGCTGCTCCGCTGGGGCGGGGCGCTGGCTTTGAAAAAATACGGTGTCCGGAATGAGGTCAATTTTGGCGAATAGCCTGTTTTAAGAGGATTTCTTTAAAGACTATGTCGCAATGGCGACTTACGCGCCTGAACCGATTTGCTATACTGAAACCACTCCGGGATAATCCGGAAGCTGAGCAGACAGACTGCAGGCCAAGCCATTCTGTAATAGAATTCGCTTGGCTTTTTTGCGTGATCTATTTGATTGGCGGGAGAACGGTTCCCTAAAGGAAAGGAAGAGAAAAATGGCAGGTAAGAAAGCGAAACATATAGCGATTTACGGCAAGGGCGGGATTGGCAAATCGACCACAACCTCCAATATCAGCGCCGCCCTGGCTGAGGCCGGTTACCGGGTTATTCAGATTGGCTGTGATCCCAAGAGCGATTCCACCAATACGCTGCGCGGCGGTAAGTATCTGCCGACAGTACTGGACAGTATGCGGGACCAGTCGCAACCGCGCCTGGAGGATATTTCGGCCACAGGCTTCGGCGGTGTGCTGTGCATTGAAGCCGGCGGGCCGGTGCCGGGGGTGGGCTGTGCCGGCCGGGGCATTAATGCGGCGGTGAGCCTGCTGCAGGAATTCAATTTATTCGAAGAATACAAACCTGACTATGTTCTGTACGACGTGCTGGGTGATGTGGTGTGCGGCGGCTTTGCCGTTCCCATCCGGGAAGGCATCACCGATCGGGTCTTTGTGGTAAGCTCTTCCGATTTTATGGCCATTTATGCCGCTAATAATCTGTTTAAAGCCATTAACAAGTATGCGCCCAGCGGCGGCGCCCTGCTGGGCGGCGTCATCGCCAATGGGTTGTCCGCCGCCTATTCCCAGGCTATTGTCGATGATTTTGCCGCCCGGACATCGACCAAAGTGGTCGGCTACATTCCCCGGTCGCTGGTGGTATCGCAAAGCGAGCTGTACGGACAGACGGTGATCGAAGCCGCGCCGCAGTCGGACCATGCCCAGTTGTACCGGGATCTGGCGAACTACATTGCGACCACTGACGAGTTAAGCGTACCCAGTCCGCTGGCTTCAGCCGATTTACGGAGCTGGGCCAGGGACTGGGGTGACCGGGTTTTGGACGCCCGGACAGCCGTAGTGCGGCAGGGCGAAGCGATATAGGCGGGAGGAAACTGACTATGGCAGTATTTCAGAAAAAATCCATTCCCATCAGAGAAAAAAGACTTAACACCATCAGCGCCTATCATGGCAGTGCCGCCGACCTGCTGCGGGAATTTGACGGACCGGAGGGGGCGCAGCAGCGAATCCGGACGTTTTCGGAAACCCATGACGATGATGTGCTGCAGGTATTGCAACGCTTTAGTGCCCTGCCGGACACCGGACTGGTGATCCACGGCCCCCGTGGCTGCACCGCCGCCTTGCTGAACGGTTCGAACCATCATCCCTGGGTGGTCAGCAATCTGGCGGAGCGCGATACCATCATGGGCGGCGAAGAAAGCCTGCGGGACGCTATTGTGGCGCTCCACACCCGTCATCACCCTTCGCTTATTCTGGTGATTACCACGCCGGTGGTTGCCATTAACAATGATGATGTGGCGGCCGTAACGCTGGAGCTGTCAGAGGAGCTAGCCGCTCACATCGTACCGGTCTATACCGACGGCTTCCGTTCGCAGGCGGCCATCGGCGGCAGTGATACCGTTTTATATGCCTTATTGAAGCAGTTGCCGCCGGCTCATAAGCAGGCTGCGGCAAACACTGTCCAGGTATTGGCTCTTGACGAGCAGCCGGCTGATCTGGCTGAAACCAGGCGGCTGCTGGCTCTGCTGGGCATACCGGCGGCGATTGTACCGCAGGAGAAGGGCTGGGCCGGACTGGAAGTGGCCGCCGGCGCGGTGGCTATCGCGCTCAACCGGGATGAGACGGATTTTCTGGGGCAGGCGCTGCAGGAAGTCTGGCAGACAAAATTTCTGCCGTCAGCGCCGCCGATTGGAATAAACGGCACCTACCGGTGGCTGGCTGCCCTGGGTGAGGCTCTTGGCGTAAGCGATGCGGTAGAAGCCCTGCACCGGGTGGAAACGGCAACCCTGCAGCCGGTGGTGAATAACAGCAGTCTGCGGCATAAGACGGTCTATCTTTCCCTGCCGCCGGCTATCGCCTGGCGTACGGCCGAGCTGGTGGAAGAACTGGGCGGCCGGCTTGCCGGACTGACGGTGGACCATGTCGATGAACTGCACCGCCAGGAATTGGCAGCGTTGGCGGCACGCCGGCCGGACCTGCCGGTGCAGGTGGGGGCAGGGCAGGTCTTTGAAGAGGTGAATTTGCTGCGCCGGCACGCTCCCGAGCTTTATATCGGCCGGGCCGACGGCGCCCAGTGGGCAGCCCGGCTGGGGGTTGCCGCGGTGGCACTGGAAAGGACGCCGCTGCTGGGGTATCAAGGGGCGGTAACGCTGGAGCGGCAAGCCCGCAAGGCACTGGCTAATCCCGCCTTTGTCCGGACGCTGGGAACTTACTGCGGGACGGCGTATAAGGATGGCTGGTATCAAAAGAAAGCCAACTGGCATATCAAGCTGGAGGTGAAATAAATGAGCCGCATCATAGAAAGCTGTCGCAACCACTGCGCGCTGTTGGGCGCCATTCAGACTGTCCGGGCGGTAGAGGGGCTTTTGCCCATTGTTCATTCCACGGCCGGCTGCGGCCGTCAGGAAGAACTGGGATTGGGAAAGCAGGGTGGTTATCAGGGACAGCGGGCGGCGCTGCCGTCCTCCAATGTGCGGGAAAAGCAAATCGTGTTTGGCGGCGCTTCCCGGCTGCGGGAACAAATAAAGAATACGGTAAAAACGATAGAAGCCGACGCTTATGTCGTGTTGTCCGGCTGCGCGACCGAACTGGTCGGCGACGATATTCCGGCCATGGCCAAAGAGGCGCGGGAGCAGGGCTATCCGGTGCTACAGGTAGCGGCGCCGGGCTTTAAAGGCGACGTGCACCAAGGCTATGAAGCGGTGGTGCAGGGTCTCCTGGCTTATGCGGCCGGTCTTGCTCCGGCGCAGAAGCATACGCAACGGGGACTGATTAATCTGTTGGGCATCATACCGGGGCAGGATGTATTCTGGCAGGGAAACCTGCTGGCGCTGGACGCCCTGCTGCAGCAAGCGGGACTACGGGCTAACCGGCTGTTTGGCCTGGGGCAGACGATTGATAACTGGACGGCGGCGGCCTCGGCCGAACTGACGCTGGTGCTTTCACCCTGGGGCAGGAAGGCGGCAGTGTATCTGGAAGAAAAGGCGGGCGTTCCCTATTTGGAGGTATCCCGCTTACCGGTGGGCTTTACGGCGACCCAACGCTTTTTACAGCAACTGGGCGAAAGAGTGCGGCTTCCGGAGCAGACGCTCACCGGGCTGTATGCCCGGGAGGAGCAACGGCAGAACTACTATCTGAACCAACTGGCGGCTGTATATTATGCTGCCGGTGTTCAGCGGGAATTCGCCGTCGTCGGGGAAAGCTCTTTTATCCTGGGCCTGCAGGAATTTCTGACCGGGACGGCGGGTTTGATCCCCAAATTGTTAATAGTTACCGATCCTCTGGCGAAGGAAGAGCAGCGGCGTCTGCAAGAGTGGCTGGAACCGGAGCTGGCCCTTTGGGAAACCGAACTGGCCTTTAGTGAAGACCGGCAGGACATCGTGACAAGCCTTAGCCGGCACAAGGTAGAACTGGTGCTGGGCAGCTCGCTGGAACAGGCGTGGGCCGGGCAGCAACAGCTTCCCTTTTTGCCGGTTTCCTTTCCGGCCGGTGACCAATTTTGGCTTAGCCGGAGTTATTTGGGCCTTGACGGCGCTGTAACCTTGTTGGAGGATCTGGTTGGACAAATCCGGCAGAGCCGGCGGCAAGATGATCATAAGGATAAGGAGTGTGTATCATGAAACAACGGTATTTATTTACTTCCGAATCGGTGACGGAGGGGCATCCTGACAAGCTGGCCGATCAGATTTCCGACAGCGTGGTGGACGCGGTGCTGAGTCAGGACCAGTTGGGCCGCGTGGCCTGCGAGACAAGCGTTACCACCGGGTTGGTACTCATTACCGGCGAGATTTCCACCAGCGCCCAGGTCAATATAGCTGCCATAGCCAGAGAGACGATCGCTCAGGTTGGCTATGTCCGGGCGGAATACGGGCTGGATGCGGCGACAGCGGCGGTGTTGGTCGCTCTGGATCAACAATCGCCGGATATTGCCCAGGGCGTCAATCAGGCGCTGGAAAGCCGGTCAGGCAGCAGTCAGGAAAAGTGGGATGCCATCGGCGCCGGCGACCAGGGCATTGTGTTTGGCTATGCCTCGGATGAGACGCCGGAATATCTGCCGGCTCCCATTGCCCTGGCCCACCGGTTGGCGCGGCGGCTGACTGCCGTACGCAAGGAGGGAAGTCTGGCCTATCTTCGCCCCGACGGCAAAACCCAGGTTACCGTGGAATACGACGGTTTGAAGCCTGTCCGGGTGGATACGGTGCTTATTTCGGCTCAGCATGACCCGGAAGTTTCCCAGGCGCAGCTTGCCGCCGATATCCGGAGCCAGGTCATCAACCCAACGCTGCCGGCAGAGTGGCTGGATGACAGGACCAAGGTACTGGTCAATCCCACCGGCCGGTTTGTCGTAGGCGGCCCGCAGGGCGATGCCGGACTGACCGGACGTAAAATCATTGTCGATACCTATGGCGGTTTTGCCCGGCACGGCGGCGGCGCTTTTTCGGGCAAAGACCCAACCAAGGTGGACCGGTCGGGGGCCTATGCCGCCCGTTACGTGGCGAAAAATCTGGTGGCCGCCGGACTGGCCAAGCGGCTGGAAATCCAGATTGCCTATGCTATTGGTGTAGCGCGGCCTGTTTCCATCTTTGTCGACTCCTTCGGCACCGGCCTGGTCAGCAACCGGGAACTGGTGGATATTGTGGAACGCCACTTTGACCTGCGGCCGGCGGCGATTATTGAACAGCTTGCCCTAAGGCAGCCACTGTACCGCCAGGTTGCCGCTTATGGACATTTTGGCCGGACCGATGTGACCGTACCCTGGGAGCAGACGGACAAAGCCGTCCGGCTGCGATCGCTGGAGGGCAGCAAGTTGGCTTAAATAGTGCCTCATCCGGTAGGAAGATGTAGTGTAACATCGAGAATTTTTGGCGGCAGGCAAGGCGGAGGAGGCGCGCATATCGGATATATGTAAGCCGACGACAACGAAGACTGACGGCAAAAAGGCCGGTGATCTGCTACAGATTTCTGCCGGATGAGGCACTATATATGCGTTTCAGGTGGGAACCGTATGCTTATTTTTGTCTTATAAAGGTTCTTGCGGACTTCGTTTGGCGGTAAAGTAGCTGACTCCGGAATAGTATAGGGGGATTGTCAAAAAGAGAACCCAGGCGGGATGCCAGCTATGATATAAAAAGCCCAGACAAAGATAAATCACGGTAATGATCAGCGGATAAGGGAGCTTTCGCCAGTTTTTATGCTGAATGGCAGCGAGCGTTTTGCCGGTTAGCGGAATAAGCAGAAAAACCAGCCAGGTAGGATGCCAAATGTCGTAGAGCATGCCGATGCCCAAATAGATGAGCAGGGCCAGCAGGGTTAGGGGGAACCGGGCGGGATAGTTGTGCCGCCATTTGGCCCGGGCCTCCCGCCAGGTGTAGGACTGGCCGTTGATGGTAAGCCGGGCTGTGTCCTGGCTGTGGACGGTGTCGGTGAAATCGGTGGCATAAATGCCGTCCCGGCCAATATATATTTCGCCGTCCTTGCTTTTTAGGTGAATTCCGGCGCCCCTTTGCGGGGGAGGCGTTTCGTCGGGTGAGGGATCGTCTGTTTTAGTCTGTGAAGCTTCTTCCTCATCCGCTGTTGCCGGTGTTTTTAACAGCAGCATTTCATCCAGTGATATTTGATATAATTTGGCCAGTTGGATCAGATTATCGGTATCAGGCGAGGCTTCACCCCGTTCCCATTTGCTGACGGCCTGGCGGCTGATGCCCAGCTTTTCGGCCAGGGCTTCCTGGGAAAGACCGTTCTTTTTGCGTAAACTGACCAATTGATTGGCAATCTCCATATTCATTGTACATGGCTCCTTTATACAGGCTGAGCAGGGATGCTGTTAGCACCTGCTTTGCTTTCATTATAGAAGAAAAGGACCGGTTGCACTATATACTTTGCTTTTCATTTACCGCAACTATCGGTTGCGGTACGGTAGACAGCCAATCGTTAAGCCCCCTTTATTGGGGGACGGTTCTCTTGATTCTCACTGCTTTTGGTGCTACAATGATTTTGAGGTGACGAGCATGGCGCGACAAGCCCGGCAAAAGAGCAGCAGCGGGATATACCACATTCTGCTGCGCGGTATTAACCGACAGATTATTTTTGAGGATGACGAAGATAAGGAAAAGTTTCTGGAATGCGTAAGTTTTTATAAAGCTGGCTGTCATTATGAGGTATATGGGTATTGTCTGATGGATAATCATATCCATCTGGTGATCAAAGAGAACGGGACCGATATCGGGGCCATTATGAAGCGCATCGGGGTCCGTTATGTGGCCTGGTATAATCGCAAATATTACCGGTGTGGCCATTTGTTTCAGGACCGGTTTCAGAGTGAGCCGGTGGAGACCGACAGTTATTTGTTGACGGTGCTGCGCTATATCCATCAGAATCCGGTCAGGGCCGGCTTGATCCAAAGCCTGTCCGAGGGATGGAGCAGCAGCTATAGTGCCTATTTTGAGGCCAATTCACTGGTTGATTCTTCTTACATATTGAAAATGTTTTCGTCTGACGACGAGGATGCGCGCCGGCAGTTCAACCGGTTTATGCAGGTGGCTGACGACGCTGTGCCTAACCTGGTGTATAAAGAACCGGTCCTGCTGCGGGACGAAGAGGCGCGGGTCCTAATCCAGCAATTGACAAATATCAGGACGCCGCTGGAGCTCCAGACGATGAAAAAGCCGGACCGGGATGAAGTGCTAAGAAAAATAAAGCAAATCGAAGGCCTATCCACCCGGCAGATTGCCAGGCTTACCGGCATCAGCCAAAGCGTGATTGCCAGGGCGTAGAGCAAATAAAAAGAGGCAAGGGAATGCGAAATTTAAACCGCAGGGTCCTTTGCTTCTTTATTTATACCGGTTTTTTTACTATTGTTAAAATCACTGCAACCTGCTTGGCAACAAATCCGGGGCTTTAGCCGATTTTTTTAGTGCTCTGGTGTCCCTGTTCTTTCAGGTGTTTGCCTTTTTCATAGAGGGTATATTCATCGGGAGTTGCCGGTTCGATGGTGATGCCGTGCGGAATGGGTTTGCCGTCGATGACATGGATGAAGGTGAGAAATCCTTCGACGACGAATTCATCGGTCTGGCTGAACACGACGCGTACATAAGCCACCAGGCTGGTCCGGCCGGCGTAGACGATGCGGGTTTCGAATTTCAGCAGACTGCCCTTTTTTACCGGCCGGGTAAAGATCATGCCGTGGATATTCAGGCAGACGGTGTGTTCCGGCTGGGTCAGGCTGGCGGCGGCGATAAACCCTGCCTCTACCAGCCATTCGGCGCCCCGGCCGGCAAATAAGGTATCATGATGGTTCAGATCGGCGCCTTTTACCATATGATGAATGATGATTGGTTTGATTTGCATAAGAATCTCCTCACTTTCAGACAGTGGCAGTCCAAAGTGTATACAACATTCAGTATACACGGAGAGGCTGAAACGTCTTTGACATATTGGTTTGTTTTCAAGTAGAATTATAGCAAAGCTGGATATATATGAAAAATACTTATTTTATCTGTTATATATTCGTATTTCGAATGGATGGGGGGCGGCGGGATGGAATTTCGCCAATTGAAATACTTTCTGACGGTTGCCGAGGAAGGGCAGATCACCAAGGCGGCCGAGCGGCTGCATATTACCCAGCCACCGCTTAGTCAGCAATTAATTTTGCTGGAACGGGAGCTGGGAGTCAAGCTGCTGGAGCGCAACCGTAAACAGGTTACGCTGACCGAGGCCGGCCATGTTTTGCATAAGCGGGCGGAACAGATGCTGGAACTCATGCGGGTTACGACAGACGAAATCAGGGAAGTCGCCGAAGGGGTGAACGGCAAGCTGACTATCGGAACCATCACCTCGTCAGGCCGTTCCATTTTGCCGGAGCATATTCAGGAGTTTCACAAGCTGTATCCCAAAGTGTCCTTTGACTTGCGGCAGGGAGAGACACACAGCATTCTGGAGTTGCTCCAGGCAGGTATTATTGAGTTGGGGATTGTGCGGTTTCCCTTTGATTTTACCCTTTATGATTTTATCGCACTGCCCGAGGAGCCGATGGTGGCGGTGGCCAAGCCGCCGGTCTTTGGTGAAAGCCGTGGTGGCAGTGTGCGACTGGATGAACTGCGGAGCGAGGCACTGCTTATTCATCGCCGCCATGAGAATATTATTTTGGAGTATTGCCATCAGATGGGGTTTGAACCGGATATCCTTTGTACCAGCGACGACATTACGCCACTCCTGATCTGGGCCAGGCTGGGGCTTGGCATTGCCATTGTACCTCAATCGTCGGTACATATCTTTGTCGGTTCGGCGCTGTGTGTCAGGCAGATTACCAGCCCGCTGATTACCACGACCCGGGCGGTTATCTGGCATAAGAAACGGGTTCTCTCGCCGGTGGCCGCCCGCTTTGTCGAGATGTTCCGGGAACCAGACGAGAAAACCTGAGCCGGCTTTATTTTTACCTGTTCTCCGGTATATAATGGAAAAGACGATGGTTCGCAATTAAATAGCAGGAGGGGATGAAATGGCTATAAACGAGTATGAACAAGAACTGGCCATATTGGAACAGGAGGAAGGGGAGATTCAATTTTCCGCCTTTACTTCCGAGATGGCATTGACCGTAGGAATGATGCTGTACGAAGAGGTAAAACGCCGGGGCAAAGCGGTGGTCATTCACATTGCCCGTAATCAGCAGTGTCTGTTTCATCTGGCGATGGAAGGTACTGCGATTGATAATGCCGACTGGGTACGGCGCAAAAGCAACGTGGTTCACCACTTTGGCAAAAGCTCTTATCATGTGGGAACCAAGCTGCGTCAACAAGGGAAGACACTGGAAAATAAATACGGATTTGCCTTGCGGGACTATGCCGATCATGGCGGGGCGTTTCCCTTGATTATTAAAGATGTCGGCCCGGTAGGAACGATTGCCGTATCCGGGTTGCCGCAAAAGGAAGACCATGAACTGGTGGTTAGCGTTCTAAGAAATTACCTGGCCGAACTGAACGGGGTAGCAACACGAGTATAGTTGATAGGGCAGACAAATAGACAGTTAGCTTATAGTCGGATGAATTGAGGAATTAGCGTGCTAAACAAGATCCTTGTCCAAATGTTAATTTATATTAATATGATAATGCTTTTTGCGTCTGCTCCTGTTTTGGCGGCGAATGATTTGGATAAAGACAAGCAGTTTTTACTTGGACCGGTACAATCGGTACGCACTGTTGTCGTTTCCGATCCCAATCGTATTCCGGTTGTAACGACCAGACTGTACAGACGGGACGAGACAATAGCGTCGATGGAGATTGAGTGGGAAACAAAATCTATTATTTATTATGATTCCTCCGGCCGGTCGATTAAGACTGAGAAAATTGGCGCGGATGGCAAGAAGACAGTAGACAGCACGGTCTATGATGATGTGAATCATACCTATGTTACGTACTATCAACAAGCAGGCTATCCCCGCGAAGTGAGGGGAAGTTTGGATAAGAACGGAAAAATTATCGATTATTATAAATATGGATTAGACGGGACCTACGAGGGGAAAACAATCAGCACCTACGATGACGCCGGGTTAGTTACGGAAACAAATTATTACAATAAAACAGATAGGCATTTTCTTAAGGTTCTTTATGAATATGATGAGCGTGGGTTATGTATTGTACAGACTGCTTATCGAGAGAACGGGTCGGTTTCCCGGAGGACTGAAAGTGAGTATGATCAACATGGAAGATGTGTTGAGTCCAGACGTTATGAAAGTGAGGTTGTTAGCCCCGCTGAGTGCATTCTTAAGTCCCAAACGCAGGTAAGCTTTGACGGCGAGGACCGCCAGACCGAGACAAGGAGTTTTGATTGGGGCGCTTGGGGTGAAACAAGTACCATTATTACTTACGGTGATTTTGACCGACACGGTAATTGGCGGCGCGGTATGCTAAAATATGAATATCCCAATGGTCATATAAAGAAAGAGGGACCTCTGCAGACTAGAATAATTGAATATTATTAAAGGGCCAATCATATTGTTAACTGTTGGTTTTTTCCCGCCTTTGTGAAAAGAGAGGCCAGACGTTCTCCTGATCGATCTCTGGGAAAAGCCGATGAATGTAGCCAATGTGTCAGGTGAAGATGGCGGGAGTAAGAAGTTAGTGGAATCAGGAGGATTACCCCCCGACAAAGGAAGGCTCAAACGAACCGTCCCGTGCGCCAAGAAGCGCACGGAGTAAAGCGGGTGGAAATCCCGCCAGAGAAGGTCTAGCCAGCCACTCTGTATCCAGCCTTGGGACTGAAGCGGTAACGCCAGGTCTAAGCGTAGGTAGGAAAGGTAGTAGGCCGAAAGCGAAAGCTGAAGATGTAGAATCCCGAAATTCCTAAAGGGAAAGGTCGATGTATGGGACGAGCAGAAGACAATACTGGGCTTAGCGATAAAGGCGAGTTAAGTCTGGCGCCCCGGGATCGAAGGTCTTGGCATGCTACACACCATTACTCCGTGTGAACTTGGGAGACCCTGCCGCT